>QIEJ01000184.1 GCA_003228585.1 Pseudomonadota bacterium | reverse complement strand
ATGACCTGATCATCATCGGAGCCGGGCCTGCCGGCCTGACCGCGGGGCTGTATGCCGCCCGGGCTTTGATGGATACTGTCCTCTTGGAGAAGGCGGCTCCCGGCGGCCAGATGGTCATGACCTATCACCTCGAGAACTACCCCGGGTTCCCGGACGGAATAGCGGGGTTCGAGCTTTCCGACCTGATGAAGAAACAGGTCGACAACTTCGGACTGGACATCCGGTCTGCCGGTGTCAACGGGGTTCGAAAAGATGGGGGCCTGTTTATCCTCGAAACAAGCGAGGGGGAAATGACCTCGCGTTCGGTTATCGTCGCCACAGGAGCTTCCCCCAACAAGCTCGGGGTCCCAGGTGAGGGCAAACTCACAGGCAGGGGGGTTTCCTACTGCGCCACCTGTGATGGAGCTCTTTTCAGGGACCAGGTGGTCGCCGTGGTCGGCGGCGGGGACTCGGCCGTGGAGGAAGCCCTTTTCCTCACGAGATTCGCATCCAGCGTCCACCTCGTTCACCGCAGGGACGCCCTGCGCGCCATTCCCCTGGCCCGGGAAAGAGCCCTGGCCGACGAGAAGATCACCATGGAATGGAACTCGGTGGTAACCGAGATCAGGGGTGATGAGGAAGTGACCGAACTTATTCTGGAGGATGTAAAATCGGGGGAAAAACGTCCATTGAAGGTCAGCGGGGTTTTTATTTACGTGGGGATAACGCCGCAGACAGGTTTTCTGGGCGCCCTGGCGAATCTGGACGATGACAATTTCATCAAGACCGACCTGAATATGGCGTCATCGGTTCCGGGCCTGTTCGCCGCAGGTGATGTCAGGTCCCAATCAATACGGCAGGTTGCAACCGCCGTCGGCGATGGGGCGACCGCGGCCTTCAACGCGTACAAGTATCTCGAGGAAAAGGACACCTGATGCTCGGAAGGAAACTATTCAATGCCTATTTTTGAATTCCACTGCAAAAAGTGCGGACACCAGTTCGAAACAATCACCAGAGCCAGTGAGGATGGATCCGGGCTGGAATGTCCCGAGTGCGGCGAGCCGAAACCGGAAAAACTGCTCTCCATCTTCTCGGCGTCAGGTACCGGGTCCCCTGCCTCGGGAGGAGGCGGCTGCGGCCCATCCCACGGCGGAGGGTTTTCCTGAGCATAGATTTTATCCCGCAGGTAGCGGAATAAAATCGGTTCCATGTTTCACGTTTCAAGTGAGACCAAAAAAATCAAATAATTCTTCCTCACGCCCGTTCCCTTCGGTCACTCAAGTCCGCTGAGAACGCCAAGGAAACCTTTATACTGATTTTCTAAAATCACAAGCATGTAAGCTTTTCTTTGCGTGCTTTGCGTGAGGAAAACTCTCCCTCTCCCCCTGTCACAGCGTCCCCGTGTCCCCGCGTCTGCTCTTCGCCCTATCGCCCATGCGCCCACTCGCCCTATCTGGTAACCGTGTCTCTCCTCTCCTTCAAATAAGGCATAACCGCTCTCATGGTCACTGAGCCGAGGATGATGAACCCTCCCACCGCGGCAAGCAGGCCCGGCCTCTCGCCGAGAGTGAGAAGTACCCATACCGGGTTGAGTACAGGTTCGATGAGAAGGATCAGGGAAGCCTCGAGAGCCGGGACGTATCTGAGCCCTTTCACCAGCAAGACGTACGCCAGCCCCATCTGGATCACCCCCAGAAGTAACAGCCCCACCCATCCCTGCGCGTCAGGTGCGGTTCCAAACATGAAAGGAAGACCAATAAGACCAGCGAGGATCCCTCTGTTTCCGGGTGATCAGGATCACCCATGCAAAGCAGAACCCGCTTGTAATGGCGATGATATTCCCCCACCGGCTCATCAGGGTGAGTTCGTCCAGGAAGAACAGGACCATCCCCGCCATGACCAGAGCAAGGATCAGCCAATCGGATCTTTTCGTTCTCTCCTTCAGGAACCACGTCCCGAAAAGAGCCACCCATGCCGGAGCGGTGTATTGGAGGAGAATGGCATTGGCGGCTGTGGTCAGTTTGGTGGCGGCAACAAAGGTGATCATGGTGCCCGCGTAGGCAACAGCCCCCCACAGGGTAGTGGTCGTGATGGTCATCCGCATCCGGGGGTAGGCCGCGAAAACAACGATGGCGGCGATGAAGCTCCTCACCCCCGCTATAGCCATGGGATTCCACTGGACCCATTTGATGAGAACCCCGCCCAGGCTCCAGCACAGGGCGGCCGCGATCAGCAGGAGAATGCCGGTGGTACGCTGGGAGAGTTTTTTCATTCCAGATTCCAGATTCCAAATTCCAGAAAGAGCGCCTGTCACTGCGAGGAAAAAACCAATTCACCACAGTGTGACCATTCAAAGGTCACCCCACAGGGTTGCACAGGGTTAAATTCAGGTTCGGATGACAAGCGTTGTAAAAAACAGAAAGCCTTTTCCCTTTTCCTCTGTGAAACCCTGTGAACTCCGTGGTCCAAGCCTTTGCCCTCTGTGGTAATGCTTTCCCCGGGATTGCTTCCGCCTTCGCCAAGGCTACGGCGGACAGGTCGTCCCGCCGGTCCTCGCAATGACGAACGCTCACGCGCCCTACTTTTCACCCCCGTACGTGCGAGAGACAACCCGCCCCTTCTCATCGAACCAGACAGTCCCGCTGTCTCGAAAGGTAAGACCCACCTTTACACCCTCTTTTTTCGCCAGATGGCGTGCGTACTCCCGGGCATCCTCAAAAGTTACCATTTCAGCCGGGAGGGGCTGCGTGACCCAGAAACCGGGAAACCGCCGAACGGCCAGGTGCATGGAAACCTGAGCATCTGCCATATATCTCAATTCCCTTTCCAGCCTTTTTTCGTCCAATGTCTTCATTTATGTTATTCTATCAGCCCTGATCCAATTTGTTGAGGAGGTTGTTGTGAGTCACGCCGCACCGCCCGAAAATCCAAAGGAAGGGGGGTCAGGCAGCCTGGTTCTGGAGATCATCCGCAGGCGGTTCAGCTGCAGACGCTACCTTTCTGATCCGGTGGATGAGGAAAAGATGGCAGACCTGAAGGAGGCGGTCCGGTGGGCGCCCTCGGCCTGCAACAGGCAGCCGTACAGGTTCCACTTCATCACTGACAGGCCTTTGATCACAGAGATCTCACGGGCTGTTCCCACAGGTCCTGCCTCTGTGAACGAGTGGATCACCTCCGCTCCCCTCCTCATCGCCGCAATCGGGACCCCCGAGGTTTTCTGGCACCGGGCTACCCAGGTCATCGACAAGGATTACCACCGCATGGACGCGACAATCGCCATGGACCATCTATCTCTGGTTGCCACGGAACTGGGTCTCGGGACCTGCTGGATCGGCTGGTTTCATCGCAGAAAGACGGGCAGGATCCTCGGCATCAGGCAAGGTGAGGAGGTCGTCATCCTCATGACGGTGGGTTATCCGGAGAAGAAACCGGTCAACCGGAAACCACGGAAGGAACTGGAAGAGCTGGTTGTTAACAGGAACTTTTAACCTCAATCCTCTCCCGCCAGGAGAGAGGACGTTAAAGATGCGAAGCCCAACGATCGTCATCGCGAGTCACCCTGATCTTCGTAAAAGGGTGACGCGGCGATCTCGGCAATCTGAGACTGCTTCGGTCGGGCAACACCTCGCAGTGACAAACGCTTCGTTTTTTGGTCTGACTCGGAACACGGGACTTCAGTTAACGACCAAGGGTTGTTAACCAACTTGCAGAAAAATCCTCTTCAATCGCAAGGAGTAGCTTCGGGAAAACTCCTCCTTATCTGCCGGTCCCATGGCGGAGAGACGATGAATGATAAATCTTTTGGCGGCACTTTTCACGTTGGGATGGAGACCGGGGTTGAGGGCAACCTCCATCAGATCCTGCATCAGAAGCATGGGTAAAAGAGCATGGGCAGCGCGGGGTGATGTGTAGGGGTTGAACACCAGGGCTTTGCGAACCCGGAGCCGGGATGACCACCTCTGACTGACGAAGATCTCCTCGAGAACCTCGTGACTCGTGGGTCTCATAGACGCCATCTTGACCACAATGTCCTCTGTGGTGCGGGAATTCATGAGCAGATGCCTTATGACCTGAGGATTCTGTTCACTGACCAATTTCTCGATGGTCTGGAGGTTGGGTCTTCGAGCAAGGGATTTTCGCATCCCGAGGGGAACGTGATCCTGCTCCGCCGTCTGGTTTTCCACATCACCACTGTGATGGATCCGTTTCCGGGGAGGGATAGCGGCCAGCAGTTCGACAACTTCGTTGAGTTGCTGGCGCCGGGACAGCTGAAGGACGGAGCTCATGAAGTCGTTGCCGGTGAAGGAGGCCAGGGTTCTGACATCACCCACATGGTGGAGGAACTCGGCGTAGCCTGTGTCACGTCGTCCGGCCCCGACAAGGATTTCCCGGAGATAATTTGGGGCAAGATCCTCACCGATGGCCATCAGTTCCCTGCTCAGGAGAAAAAGGGTCATGGTATGGTCGCCGGTCTTACGGGACCCCAACACCAGACGCCGGGCCCGCTCCCCCAATTTCCTGATCAACAGGATACGCAGTAGACGAATAAACCGTTCCATGGCAACCTCGATGGAACCTATCAGCTATCCCGGGACATTGCAATGATGCGGGACGGACTGGTATATAGGGCATGAAAGTAGTCAGTAGATTAAAATCAACGATCGTCATCGCGAGCGACCTGAATTATGTGGAAGCGTGGCGATCTCGGAAAGCTGAAACTGCTTCGGTCGCTACGCTCCCCGAGATTGCCACGTCGGCCCCGGTCCACTGGCCTTCTCGCAATGACTGCGCTTTACTTTGGAAATTGCCCGTTATCGCGCACCGCATAACAACAGGGAGGCACAATGCCAACCAAGATACCAGTCACCGGAGGCCCCGGCACAGGGAAGACAACGACCCTCAACCTGCTCGGAGAGGAACACACCATCGTCCGGGAGGTGGCCCGGGACCTCATCGACACCCAGATGAAGATAGATGGTGGAATTCTACCCTGGACCGACATCATGACATTTCAGCACATGGTCCATGCCGTGCAGAAGCAAAGGGAACGCAGCCTCACACCCGGCTATGTCTTTCTCGACAGAAGCCACGTTGACCAGCTTGCGTACATCGATGTCTTCCACTCGCGGCACGAAGAGGATGACTTCCTCAGCTACACCAGACAGCTCGTGGAATCGGCAAACTATGCATCCTTTGCCTTCATCCTCGACCCCATCCCTCCGGAGATAATGGAGGCAGACCCGAACTACAGGGTCGAGGACCCCCAGACCTCACTCGTAATCCATGAGGCGCTCGAGAAGGTCTACACCGAGTTCGGAATCGAACTGCTCGCAGTCCCGTTCATGCCCGTACCGGAGCGAGTTGCTTTTATCACAATCGAGACCACGAAGAGGGTACCGAAAAGGTGATAGTCAGATATGGCGAGGGGGAGTTCTGCGAGGGGGAGAGGGGGAGATCTGTATCGGGGTATCGAGGTGTCGAAGTAACGAAATGGCGGTTACTGGCGATCGTCATCGCGAGCTGAACCCGTGCGAAGCGATCTCAGCATGCTGAGACTGTTTCGGTCGCAAAACACCTCGCCTGAATGAATGACCTCGACAATCTGGGATTGCCGCGTCGGCCACAGTTTACTGGCCTCCTCGCAATGACCGCGATTCCTTTTGGATCTTGGATCTTGGATTTTGGATTCAGGTCCTGGAACCTGGAACATGGACATCGGACCTTAAGATCGCTATGAACATCCCCACGGACAGGATAATTAAAGAACTGTCGCGGCCGGAGGCGTACCCGGAACCGGTCCAGAGCGTACAGGTCATCCAGACCCACATCTCCGTCATATTCCTTGCCGGACATCTGGTCTACAAGGTGAAAAAACCCGTGGACTTCGGGTTCCTGGATTTTACAACTCTGGACAAGCGGCACCATTTCTGCCTGGAGGAACTGACCCTCAACCGGAGGCTGAGCCCTGCCCTCTATATCGATGTCATACCCGTTACCGAACAGGACGGCTTTCTCAAATTCGGCGGGACCGGCACTCCGGTGGAGTATGCCGTTCTGATGAAACGGCTGGATGAAGACCGGTTTCTTTCCTCTTTGCTCGAACGCGGGGATGTGACCGGTGAGATGGTGGACCGGATTGCGGACAAAATCGCCGTTTTTCACAATTTGGCAGCTACTTCCGGGGAGATAACCAGGATCGGCGGGACTGAAGATGTCCGGTTCAACACGGAGGAAAACTTCCAGCAGATCGAGCCTTACATCGGCAGGACCCTTTCCCGGGAGACTTTCGATCTCATCGCCGGATACACCCGCACATTCAGGGAAGTCAATGAGGGTCGGCTGAGGGAACGGGAAAAAGGAGGATGGATCCGGGACGGACACGGAGATCTTCACACACAACACGTCTGTATGAACGCGGAAATTCAGATCTACGATTGTATCGAGTTCAACAGGAGGTTCCGGTACGCGGACGTTCTGTGTGATGCCTCCTTTCTGGCCATGGACATGCAGATGCGCGGCTACGCTGATCTGGCAGACAGGTATACCCGCGCCTACCTGTCCAGGACAGGGCAGCAGGGAACCGAGGCTCTTTACAACTTCTACGCCTGCTACCGGGCGGTGGTCAGGGGCAAGGTGGAGGGTTTCCGCTCCGATGATCCTGACATCACCGATGTGGAAGCGCAAAGAGCGGCCGAAAACGCGAGGGGATTTTTCAAGCTCGCAGAGCAGTACGCAAGGACCCTTCATCCGGCAACCCTCCTGATCACCTGCGGTCTCATGGGCTCGGGAAAATCCTCCCTGGCCTCAGGATTGTCAGAGTTGATGAACATTCAGATCATCTCCACTGATCGGGTTAGAAAGGAACTTGCCGGGATCGATCCAGCCGTAAGCAGGCACGTGCCATTCAGCGAGGACATCTATTCCGAACAGTTTACGGATCGAACATACGGGGAACTTTTCAGCCGTGCAGACCGTCGTCTCACCGAAGGCCGCACGGTCCTGCTTGACGGGAGTTTTACCGATCACGTGAGAAGAAAACAGGCTCTCGAAATTGCGCGGGATATCGGGGCCAGGTTTCTCGTTCTCTACCTCGACGCGGGGGAGGAGGTTCTGAGGTCACGATTGAGGGAGCGGGCCGGCAAGGTGACCGTCACCGATGGAAGGGAAGAGATCCTCGCCGATCAGATGAGGGCTTTTGTTCCCCCTGAAGATGTTCCGGCAGGGTCTCTGTTGATCATCGACGCGTCAGGCTCCGAACATGAGATAATCAGGTCTGCCTATCGCCGCGTCCTTTCCACCAATTGATGAGGTAACGTTCCGCAGCATCTGTCTGCGTGGATATCAGGCCCTCGGCCACCGCCTCAGCCAGAGCGTCCTTGGCCGAACCCACGGCAGGCCCCTGTTCAACATTCAGAAGTTCCATGATCCTGTTGCCGTCCAGAGGGGACCCTGGAACCGGCATGTCTATCGTCACACGCTCCACCCTCTCCCTCAGTTCATCGAGCAACCGCAGCTTTTCGGCCCTCAGCCGAAGGGCGCGCGAATCCGCTTCCAGCAGATCCAGGAGCCGGGGCAGCAGATCCCGGGAGCGATTCACAAAACGTCTGACAGCCCGATCCGACCACTGCCCGGAGTACTGGACCATGTGAAGGCGGATCAGTTCGGCCACATCCCTTGATATCCCCTTCCCCACCCGCATCCTGTTCAGCAGAACTCCCGCCAGCTCGGCGCCGGCTCCCTCGTGGCCAAAGTAATGGTCCACATCTACCCCTTCGACCCGTGTGTGAGGTTTACCGCAGTCATGAAGAAGGGCGGCCCACCGGAGGACAAGATCAGGCCGGATGCGGTCCACAACGCGCATGGTATGGCGAAAAAGATCAGGATAGTGATGGGGAGTTCTCTGCTGGAAACCGACCATACCCTGGACCTCGGGCATGATGACGGCCAACACCCCCCACCTGGCCAGACGATCAAGGCCGGCCGAGGGATGCATCCCCGTCAGAAGCTTGTTCATCTCGTCCCTGATCCTTTCCGGTGCGACGCCGGAGAGCTTTCCTGAAAGTTCTTTTGCTGCTCTGGAAAAGGCGGACGACACCCTGTAACCGCCTGTGGAGCAGAACCGGGCGGCTCGAAGAATCCTCAACGGATCGTCCTTTATAGTCAGGCGGGACAAGACAGGCGTCCTCAGAAGCCTGTCGGCCAGGTCCTCGAAGCCCTTGCCGGTAGGATCAAGAACCGTGATCTGACTCAAAGAGCCGGAAAGGGGAATGTAGAGGGCGTTGATGGTAAAATCACGGGCCAGGGCATCATGAACGAGGGGATCATCCGAAAGATCTCGAAGACCCGTCCGTAATTCCTCCTGGGAGATCTCCACCGTTCCAGCGGGACCGGACACGAGATGGGTACCGTAACGCTCGAAGGCAACGGGCTCGCGCCATTTCCATTTCGCGGACAGCTCCTCCGCCAGCCGTCGGGCTCCAGTCACAGAATCAGCCTTTTTATTCTCCTGCCCATCACCCAGGACGACGATATCCCACTCCCCGGTCGAAGCAGAGCCCTCCACCATGTCCCTGACCGCGCCGCCGACGATGAAAGCACAAAGCCCCAACCGCGAGGCGGCCGGGGCTGCGTCAGAAATCAGGCGCTGAACGTTGGCCCGGTTGGCTGAAGGGATATCAATCCTTCGGCGGGGAACTTTCCGGCTCTCCCTTTTCATGGGATATGGGCCCTTCGTCGTCTTTCACCTGCCGGTTCTCGAGGAGGTGGTTTAGGCGGTAAAGAAGATCCTGCTGATCAAACGGCTTGGTCAGATGATCGTCCGCTCCGACTTCATAGACTTTTCGGGATACTTCCCTGCCCCCCGTGGCCGACACAATGAGGACCGGGATGTGGCGGGTTTCGGAGTCGCGCTTGAACCTGCGGCAGGCCTCATAGCCATCCACTTCAGGCATCATGAGGTCCAGCATGATCAGATCGACCTTCAATTTTGTAGCGTACTGAACAACGCCTGTGGATTTTTCCGTGACGTGAACCCTGTAACCCTCTCGAGGCAGAACAGTCTCCATCATCCTGAGAAAAGCCGGGTCGTCGTCCACTATCAGGACCGTTTCACCGTTCCCTTTTGGTGCGGGGTCGACCAGGTCCATCTGATCGGAATCCTCATCCGATTCCGTTCCGGCTCGCGAGGGGCGATCCGGTTCACCCACCGGCATGAGAACAAGAAAGGTCGTACCCTTTCCCTCCTCACTCTCGACAAAGATCTTACCCTTGTGCGAGACGATGATCTCCCGGACGATGGACAGGCCAAGACCGGAGCCGCCGAACTTTCTCGTGGAGGAACTATCAACCTGGTAGAACCTCTCAAACACCTGATCGCTCCATTCTTTGGGTATCCCGATGCCGTTGTCACTCACTCTGATCTCGATGAATTCACTCTTTGCCTTGGCGCCAAGGGTTATCCACCCGCCCGAGGGAGTGAATTTAAGGGCATTGTCCACAAGGTTCAGGAAAACCTGGAGCATCTTCTGGTTATCCCAGTAGGCCAGGGGCAGGTCTTTCTCCACATCCAGTGTGATCTCAATGTTCTTTTCCTGGAATTTCGGCCGGAACCCATCGACCACTTTCCGCAGCAGATCCTCCGTGTCACACGGCTGCCTGAAAAGACGAAACTCCCCGGACTCGATCCTTGTCAGGTCCAGAAGATCTTCGATGAGACCGAGCTGGTTCCTTGCCTGTTCCTTGATCACCTTAAGAATATCCTTCAGTTCCGGCGAGGGTTCACCGTAGTTCTTGTCCAGGATCAACGACAGGTAACCGTTGATGACGGTAAGAGGTGTCCTGAGCTCATGGGACATGATGGAGAGGAACTTGTTCTTGACCTCATTTGCCCTCGCGAGTTCCCTGTTCATCTCCTTGAGGACATCGTAGTTTTCCTGGAGCTTCCCCTGGGTATCCTCCAGGTCTGAGGATGCGGATTGGAGCTGGATATAGGAGGCCTGAAGCTCTTCGTTGGTGGACTCCAGTTCGAGGTATTTCCGATTCAACTCCTCCTGCTTTTCTCTCAGATCGTGCGTTCTCTGGCGGACTTTTTTCTCCAGAGATTCGTTAAGATCCTCCAGTTCCTGCTTCTTCTCGTTGAGGTGAATCTCACGGCTGGCGATGACTTCCGCCATGGTGTTGAACCGTTGAGCGAGTACGTTCATCTCGTCATCACCCTTGATGTCGATCCTGAAGTCGTAATCACCATGGACGATGGCCTTTGTTCCTTCCGTCAGCAGGCTCATCGGGCGGGTCAGGATTCCCGTGAAGAGGATGATGCCGATTATAACGAGGAAGATGGTGAAGATGAGGGTCAGATCGTGAGCACGATCGATCCAGGCGACATTCCGGTTAACCTCGTCGTCGATATGTCCGATCATGGGGGTTATTATTTCATCCAGCTTTCTCATGAGGGAGTTGATCTCGTCCAGATTCACCCTCATGGCCTGAATAACAGCCCCTTCATTCACACCCTGTCTTCCGGTGATGCGGAGGCTCACCATGAAGGTGAATTCATCAAAAGATCCTCCTAATTGATCCAGAATGTCCTGCATACCGGCGATCAGTTTTCCCGGCTTGTCATGACACGTTCCACAACCCTTCTGGGCCAGCCTTCCGGTCAGAACCTGATTTCTTGTGGACGCAATGGCCAGGTTGATGGACTCGACCCGGTCGAGCAGCACTCTCAGCCTTTCGTTGTCCTCCAGGGACAGCCTGGTATCTTCTATTGTCCTGAGGATATCGATCTGGAGGTGATTCAGGGACTGATGGCTGTTTTCCATCAGGTACCGCGCCTGGTTGACCTTTTCCAGGCGAGCCATGAGGCTGGCGACGATGATGCCTCCGATGACGACCACCAGGAAGATGGAACTCAGGCCGATGACAAGCTTCTTCTTCAATGGCCCACTACCCACATGTCATGTATATTGAATCCGGCATCCTTTACCACCTGATATACATCTCCGTAATCATCGATGGGTGAATGGATAAATTTCGCCGCGCCGAAACGATTGAGCACCTTTTTTCCCTCAAAGGTTGAATCCATGTCGAGAAATGCGCTCTGCAGGGTATTGCGGACGGAATCCGGTACATTCGGGCCCACAACCAGCGTCGCATCAGGGAACCTGCCTCCGACGTGGAGGACCTCAACTTTTTCCCTCAATTCCGGTCTCTTCCTGAGGGTTTCCTCAAAGACGATGTCCTTCGCAGCGCCGATATCGGCCAACCCCCTGGCCACCATCCAAACCGGGGCATCGTGACTTCCCGTGAAGATGATGTTTGAGAAGAAGCCCTCCGGATCATCGACCCCCTCCCTCTTCAGCAGGGCCATTGGGAAGAAGTAACCCGCCGATGTGTGGCGGTTGACAAGGGCGATGGCTGTTCCCTTCCATGAATGAACATCCTTTGTCAGTTTGGAACCTGCCTGCTTGAAGATGTAGGATCTGTAGTAGGAATCGGCCGATATCCATTCCGGCCTGACCAGGGGGGTCATGTCGTGTTCCTCAACCCCATGTGCGACGAGGAAACTGCCCACTATCCCTCCGTGTGCCTGTTCCTTGACGATCTGATCCATCACCTCTTCGTAGCCGGAGAGCACATCGAAGACCAAATGGAAAGGAAGGTGCTTATTGAGGTAATCGGACAGGAGCCGGTACTTCTTCTCCTGGTCGAAAATGTTTCTTTCGGGTACGAGGACGAGGCGGATGGTTTCCTTCTCCTGGTCCGCCGCGGGAACAGGACCTGCGGCCAGGAGGGCCAGCACTACAACGGTTAATATCCTAATCCACTTCTTCAATCTTGTAATCTCTCTGGCCCAGCCCGATATCCTCCCCGTGGGCGAGGATAGGCCGCCAGTCGATCCCGTGGACGCTCCGGACCTTGTCGTCGGTTCACCATGTCGGCGGACGCCTGATCCAGCGCCACGGGATCTGTGGAAACCATGATCCCGATATCTGTGACGAACGGGGGGTCGTTGAAATCGTAGCAGTCACAGTCGGGGCTGATGTTGATGAGGAAGTTGAAAAAAATTGCTTTATCCCTTTTGTTCTTCAGCGCGCCATAGGCGTATTCTGCGGTCTTCTCCTGGGTGATGTTCACGTCAGTCTTCCAGTTGACCTCGATGGCGTCGTAGGTGCAGGCCACGGTGCACTCCCCGCACCCTATACATCTGGCCTCCACGATCTCGGCTTTTGTCCCCGCCTCCCAGTTGATGGCGTCCACGGGGCACCATGTAAAACACCGGCCGCACGACGTGCACTTTGCCTCCATGACTTCGGGGAGCACATCCGAGTGCATCTCCTGTTTTCCGCTGGGGCTGGCCCCGCCCATTCCCAGGCCCTTGACCGCCCCGCCGAACCCGAACAGTTCGTGGGCGGTAAAGTGGGCCAGATTGACAACCGCGTCGGCGTGGTGAAGGCCGGCCGCGATCTTCACGTCCTTGTAATGTTTTTTGTCGATCTGCTCACGGACATAGTCCATGCCGATGAGACCGTCGCCGATGATCACCGGCGCCCCCACCGTGGCGTAGGAGAACCCGTTGGCGAAGGCCGTCTCCAGGTGATCGATGGCATTGCTCCGGCTTCCCTTGTACAGGGTGTTAGTGTCGATGAGGAAGGGTTTGCCTCCGGCTTCGTCAACCGCCACCCGGGCGAACATGGGTGGGAGAAAGGCCGTGTTGCCCGCCTCGCCGAAGTGGAGCTTGACGGCGACCTTGTCGCCTTCCTGGATGCTTTCGCCAAAGCCGCTGCGCTCAAAGAGCTTGCGGGTCTTGTCCAGGAGGTTGTAGCCCATCCGGGCGCGGAGGTTTGTGAAATAGACAATGGAAGAGGACATATCAAATTCCTCAGTTCGGGTTACTCAAAAGGAATGAGTCGGCATCAATGTCAGGAGCTCCAGGGACAGGCCATCCAGGCCCATCGTCTATACGTTGGTTAATGCTGTTACGGTCGGTAACACCCCAGAAATTATTACGTGCCAATATGGGACCGCCCCCTATGGATCCTGAAAGACACAGAATATTATTGTTTGCAGGCAACTGTATGGCACTGGAATTAGAGTTACCGAGGATGGTGTTGAATCCTGTGGTACTGGTTAGATTGATGGCACCTAGAATGGGTTGAACCGACTGTGTGGCGAAATTCCCACTGAAGATAAACGCCGAACCCCTATTGCCTGTAATCGTGTTATGGAAAAAGGTTGGCGCAGTCCCACCTTCAAC
>QIEJ01000248.1 GCA_003228585.1 Pseudomonadota bacterium | reverse complement strand
CGATCGTCATCGCGAGCTGAACCCGTGCGAAGCGATCTCAGCAATCCGAGATTGCCGCGTCGGCCCCATAGTACGGGCCTCCTCGCAATGACAACCGCTTTTCTTTTGGATATTGGATCTTGGATTTTGGATTAATACCGGGCTCGTTCACGTGGAACCTGGAACTTGAAACCTGGAACGGAAGAATAAGTCGTCTAATGACGACTTATTCTTCCGCCATCCCGTACTTCTTCAGCCTGTAACGCAGGGAGCGGAAGCTCACCCCCAGGAAGTCAGCCGCCCTGGTCCGGTTGCCGCCCGTTTTCTCCAGCGCCGCCTCGATAAGTTCTCTTTCGTATTTGCCCAGCAGGTCGTCGAGCTGAAGGCTTTGGGACATCGCCTCATGGGAAACAGACGGAACCGGACTGATCCGGGCAATCTCGCTGGGGAACAGATCCACATCGATAGTGTCTCCGGTGGCCAGGGCGACCCCGCGTTCGATGATATTTTCCAGCTCTCGAACATTTCCCGGATAGGAGTAGGACATGAGATACTTCAATGCGTCAGCTGCCACGGACATGGTCCCCTTCCCCTGGCGCTCCGTGATCTTGCTGAGAAAGTGATCGATGAGCAGAGGGATATCCTCTTTCCTCTCCCTCAGAGGAGGAACTTCGATGTGGATCACATTCAAACGATAGTAAAGATCCTCACGGAACCGGCCCTTCTGGACCTCCATGGAAAGGTCCCTGTTGGATGCCACCACGATACGGACATCCACTTTGACCGGTCTGGAGTCTCCCACCGGCATCACTTCCTTCTCCTGAATTGCCCGAAGCAGCTTGACCTGCAGGGATGTTGAAGTCTCGGAGATCTCATCCAGGAACAGCGTCCCGCCGGTGGCCGTCTCAAAAAGCCCCTTGCGATCCGCCTCCGCTCCGGTGAAGGAACCCCTTTTGTGCCCGAAGAGTTCGCTCTCGAGAAGAGTCTCCACCAGGGCACCGCAGTTCACTGTGACGAAGGGGCCTTTTTTTGTCCCGGTGCGGTAATGAAGTGCCCGGGCGATCAACTCCTTACCGGTGCCGCTCTCACCGGAGATGACAACGGTGCTGTCCATGTCGCTGACTCTATCGATGAGATTGAAAACCTTCTCTATGGCTTCACTTTTCCCCACGATATTCTCGAAGCTGTATCTGTCGTGAAGCAGTTTGTGGAGTTCCACATTCTCCTCGGACAGTCGCCGGCGCTCCACGGCAGCGTTGATTCGAGCCTTGATCTCTTCTATGCGGAACGGCTTGGTGATATAGTCCTCAGCACCGAGCTTCATGGCTTCCACCGCCGAGTCCGCAGACCCGTATGCTGTTATCATGAGAAACGGCATGTCCGGATACTCGCTGTGTGCCTGCCTCAGGAAATCGAAGCCTGACAGCCCGGGCATGTTGATATCGGAAATGGTCAGGTCGAAGGCCCCCTTCTGTTCCAGCACTTCCAGCGCATCACTGGCCGATGAACTGCAATGGACGGAATAGCCCTCCCTGCTCAGGAATATCTCCAGCATATCCCTCATGCTTCTCTCATCGTCCACGATAAGAATACGCCCTTTTTTCCTTCCTTTCATACCGACCTCCACTGGGGCAGGTAGATGGAGAAGGTTGTTCCCTTCCCCTCCCGGGTTTCAACGTCAATGGTCGCCTGATGATTCAACACGAGTTGGTAGACGATGGCGAGGCCAAGACCTGTTCCTTTTTCCTTGGTGGTTTTGAAGGGCTCGAAAATTTCGGGCAGGATATCGTCAGGTATTCCCTTCCCTTCATCGGAAACATAAAGGACGGTCCTGGGGCCCATATCACCCGTTTCCAGATCCAGACCCACTGCTACCTTTCCTGCGCCGTTCACGGCCTCGACCGAATTTTTGATCATGTTTATAAGGATCTGGCGCATCTGGGAAGGGTCGACAGAAAGGATCACAGGTTTATCAGGGACAGATGACTGAAGCTGCACACCGTCCATCTCGGCACTGCTGCCAAGAAATTCAACCGTTTCCAGGACAACGGTACGCAGGTCCACATCCTCGAACTGGGGACCTGGAGGGCGGGCGTAATCCAGGAAGTTCCCGACAAGGTGGTTCAGCCGCCTTGTCTCCTCAAGGACGATATCCATCAGGCGGCGATCATCGTCCTGCAATGCGAGGGAGTCCTTGAGGATCTGGACCGATCCACTCATGGAAGCCAGCGGATTGCGGACCTCATGGGCTATGCTCGCCGCCATCCGGCCAAGAGCCGACAGTTTTTCCGCACTCTGGAGCTTGTCCTCCATTCCTCTGAACTCGGTAAGGTCCTGAAAAATAATGACAAAGCCTTTTTCCGGGTCCTTCAGCTGGGAGATGGACAGCCCCATGACACGTTCCTCTCCCCCTTTTGTCCGGTAGGAGCCCTCCCACCTGTTCAATCGCCCGCCGGAGACCTTCCGGCACAGATCGTTAATGGGCAGATCCCCGAACACATCCGACGACAGGGATTCTGACGGCTCCGGGCTACTCAACCCCAGTATCTGATATGCAGAGTTATTAATGGAGCGGATGCGGCCATCCTGGTCCAGAACCGCAATGCCGCTGTTTATGCTTTCGAAGACCGCATCGGACAGATGCCGGAGTTTCTCAAGGTCGGCCGTCTTCTCGGTAAGGGCTTCTTCGGCCGTACTGTACCTTTTTGCCATCTGGTGACCGAGGAAGGCCACCGCGAAGAAAGCCACAATGTGAAGGACGATCCTGCCCAGGACATCCCACGGGTTCTGCGCAGGGGTCATTTCCAGGGCCCTGGACAGGGGCGGCGACAATATCCCGAAATAAATGAGGTCAACGGTCACGCCGTAGAGAATGGCTGAAATTGAAGCTGCCCAGTACCCGCCGACGGGCAGCGCAAGGGCGGACCAGAGGATTGTAAAGATATACAGAAAGGGGAAGGGACTCTCATACCCTCCCGACAGATATACAATGACAGTGTACAGGAAAAGATCCACCGCAATCTGGCCTATGGCCATTCTGCGGAAGTCTTCCACCTGGTTGAAAACACTGGCGAGAAAAATGGTGAGTAGATATACGGTGATAATGAGAAGATAAACGGTGTAGAGAGGCGCGAAGAACAGGCCCTGACTGCCCTTGATCTGGATTACAATGGTCACCCCCAGGATCAGGGTGAACGTGGCGATCCTGAAGATCATGAGGATCTTCAGGAGAAAACGCAGTTCCGTCAGCTGTGGGTATGGATTGCGATCAGCCCCCGGGGCCATGAGCCTTCACTATCCCAGAGCCGCCATCTTGAAGATCGGGAGATACATGGCGATAACCACAAACCCGACGACGCCACCGAGAAGCACCATCATCATCGGCTCCATGAGAGATGTCAGGGCATCGACAGCCGTGTCCACCTCATCGTCGTAAAAATCGGCGATCTTGCTCAGCATGGTGTCCAGGGCGCCGGTGACCTCGCCAACACTGATCATCTGGACCACCATGGGGGGGAAAACACCAGTTTCCTCAAGGGGTTCAGCTATTGTCTTACCTTCGGTAATGCTGTCCTTGGTCATGAAGACCGCATCTTCAACCACCTTGTTGCCTGATGTTTTTGCGCAGATCTCCAACGCATCGAGAAGCGGCACACCCGAAGAGAGCATTGTTCCCAGAGTTCTGGTAAACTTGGCAACCGACACCTTGCGGATGAGGGGACCTAAAACCGGCAATCTCAGAAACAGGGCGTCGATGCGCCGCTGTCCCCCCTCTGTTTTATAGTATCTCCGGAGGAGGAACACTATCCCGAAAAAAATCAGGACCAGGATCCCCATCTTCCAACTTGCAGCGAAATGGCTCATGTCGATGACGAGTTGGGTCATAAAGGGGAGTTGACCGCCCATTCCCGTAAACATATCGGCGAATTTCGGGATGACGAATATCATGAGAATAGTCACCACGAGAATGGCCACCACGAGGGTTACCAGTGGATACACCATGGCGGCCTTGACCTTCTTCTTCAGGCTCATGGCCTTCTCCATATACGCGGAGAGCCTGCTGAGAATGGTATCCAGAATACCTCCTGTCTCTCCCGCGTGGACCATGTTGACATAGAGCTGGTCAAAGATCTTGGGATGTTTATCCAGGGCTTCAGCGTAGGATGCGCCGCCTTCCACATCGTTCTTGATCGTTTCGAGAGCCTTCCCAAAGACTTTGTTGGAGGCCTGTTCGGTGAGGATCTCCAGACACTGAATCAGCGGCAGGCCGGCGTCGATCATAGTCGCGAACTGGCGCGTGAAGATGACAATGTCCTTGTCCTTGACTTTTTCGCCAAGCCCCGGAATGTTGATCTTGATCTCCCTGGGCTTGGCCTTTACTCTGGAAGGGTTAAGTCCCTGCCGGCGAAGGGCCGCACTGACAGCATCAGCATTCTGGGCCTCCATTTCGCCTTTCCTGACTTCACCCCCACCGGTCTTGGCTTCCCATCTGAAAACAGGCATTGACTACCTCCACGGCAACTGTTCCGACCCTTTCGACGAAGAACCCGCGAAAGGACCGGTATATGTCCAATCCCGCTCTAAGGCTCCAGGTGGACCCCGGCCTGGGTCAGCATCTGGCGCATCTCCTCAGGATTGGTGGTCCGGCCGAGAACCTCCTCGAGGGTTATCGTCCCCTTCTGATGAAGCTCAAGGAGAGATTGATTCATGGTCTGCATCCCGAATTTGGACTGCCCTATCTGCATGCTCGAATAGATCTGATGAACTTTATCCTCGCGAATCAGGTTGCGGATGGCGGCGTTGGGGATCATGATCTCCAGCCCCAGGACCCGTCCGCCCGATTTTTTGGGGATGAGAGACTGCGAGAGAACCCCCTCAAGAACGAACGAAAGCTGCGCCCGCACCTGAGGCTGCTGGTACGGTGGAAACACGTCAAGGATCCTGTTAACAGTCTGGACACAGTTGTTTGTGTGAAGGGTGCCAAATACAAGGTGTCCGGTTTCCGCCACAGTCAGAGCTGCCTCCACCGTCTCGAGATCCCTCATCTCCCCGATGAGGACGATGTCCGGATCCTGCCTCAGGATATACTTCAGAGCTTTTTTAAAAGACTCCGTGTCCGCACCGACTTCCCTCTGGTTAACCACGCAGCTTTTATGGGGATGGAGGAACTCGATGGGGTCCTCAACAGTAATGATGTGTTCGTGGCGGGATGAGTTGATCCTGTCGATCATGGCCGCCAGGGTGGTGGATTTACCGCTGCCGGTGGGACCTGTTATAAGGACCAGGCCTTTCGGCTTCTTGGTCAGGTCTTCCACCACCTTGGGCAGACTCAGTTGTTCGAAGGTGAGGATCTCGAAAGGGATTGTCCTGATGGCCATTCCCACTGATCCCCGCGTCTGGAAAACGTTGGCCCGGAATCTGGACAGGCCTTTGACACCGAAGGAGAAATCGAGCTCCTTGTTTTCCTCGAATGCGTGTTTCTGGGCATCGGTAAGAAGGCTGTAGGCAATATTCTTTGTATCGTTGGGACCCAGCGAAGGGACGTTCAGCGGTCGGAGGGATCCATCTATTCTGAACTGCGGTGGAGTTCCCGGAGTGACATGAAGGTCACTGGCGGTATTATCCACCATGAACTTCAACATCTGATGGATATTCGGGATCTCCTGGGAATCGACCTCCTGCGGTGTGCCGTTCCGTGTCAAATCCGCCATTGTGTCTTATCTCCCTCTCAGTCTCCGAAAGTCACTCTAAGGACTTCCTCGATGGTGGTCACCCCTTCCTTTATCTTGGTCAGACCGCTGGCTCTCAGGGTCAGCATGCCTTCCCGTATGGCTGCGTCCTTGATCTCAAAGGTCGTTCCCCCCTGCAGGATCACATTCTTGATCTCCTCGTTGACCGCCATAACCTCGTAAAGGGCGACCCTCCCTTTGTATCCGGTGTTACCGCAGGAAGTGCAGCCCTCCCCTTTATAACAGATTATCTCACCTGTTTCCTCAGGCGAGAATCCTATGTCCACCAGGGCCTTCTTGGGAACCTCAATGACCTCCTTGCAGTTATCGCAGACGCGCCGGGCAAGCCGCTGGGCGACCACCATGATGACGGCCGATGCCACCAGGAAAGGTTCCACTCCCATGTTGAGGAGCCTGTTGATGGTGGAGGGAGCATCGTTGGTATGGAGGGTCGACAGCACCATGTGGCCGGTGAGAGCTGCCTTGATCCCTATCTCAGCCGTCTCATAGTCCCTGATCTCTCCAACCAGGATGATATCAGGGTCCTGGCGGAGGAAAGACCGGAGGGCAGCCGCGAAGTTAAGACCGATCTCGTCGTGCATCTGGACCTGGTTGATCCCCATAAGGTTGAACTCCACGGGATCCTCGGCGGTCATGATGTTGACATCGTCGGTGTTCAGCTCCGCCAGCGCTGAATACAGAGTGGTGGTCTTTCCGCTTCCCGTGGGACCAGTGACCAGGACCATTCCGAAGGGTTTGTGGATCGCCTCCTTGAAACCAACCAGGGACGCTTCCTCAAAACCGAGTTTTGTCATATCGAGTTGAAGGTTGGCCTTGTCAAGGAGGCGGAGAACGACCTTCTCACCGAACAGTGTGGGCAAAACGGAAACCCTGAAGTCCACTTCGGCCCTGCGGCCCAATTTCATCTTGATCCGGCCATCCTGAGGAAGGCGTCTCTCGGCGATATCCAGTTTAGACATGATCTTCACACGGGAGATCACTGCATTGCGGATCTTCAAGGGCAGGTTCATCATGGTCTTGCACACACCGTCGAGACGGTAACGCACCCTCATGACCTTCTCGTAGGGCTCGATGTGGACATCGCTGACCTTCATTTTGAAGGCCTTGATCAGGACACCGTTGACCAGCTTGACGATGGGAGCATCCACTTCCCCGGAGAGGATGTCGTCAGACACATCCTCGATGACCTCAACATCGTCCACGGCTCCCTTAACCAGGCTGTCGAACTCATCCACATCCAGGATCGGGCCGGCTTCCATCTCGCCATCGAATCCACTGTAGTCAGCATCATCGAGATTGAAGTCGGTCATGTTGATCTCAGCCTTGCCGCTTCCGAACCCGCCCGATTCGTAGTACTTCATAATGGCGTCTTCGATGGCCGTTTCCGAGGCCACAACCGGTTCCACATTGTATCCGGTCATGAATTTAATATCATCGAGGGCGAAGACGTTGGTTGGGTCGGCCATGGCCAGGGTCAGAGTCCCTCCTGTCCGGCTGATGGGAATGAGCTGATATTTCTTGGCCGTTTTGGGGGGGATGAGCTTGATGATGTTGCCGTCGATCTCGAATTCCGCAAGGTTGATGGAAGGCACACCGTACTGCTTGCTCAGGAAGGTCACGATGTCGGCTTCACTGAGGATGTCCAGCTTCGCCAGGTTGAAACCGAGCCTGCCCCCGGATTTGCCCTGCGCATCGAGAGCCTGTTTGAGCTGATCCTCGTCAATCAGCTTGGCCCTGACGAGCATCTCTCCTAATCTCGCTGCCGCCATTAAACCTTTCTCCTCAATGGATCAGACATAAAATATCTGTGACCACCCTATAGGCTATTTTCAACCCGCCAATTTGTCAAGCCTTTACAAAGCCTTGCTGAAACCGGTTCCGGGATCAAGGTTCCATGTTCCATGTTCCAGATTAAATCCAAAATCAAGAGCCTGTCATTGCGAGGAGGCCTGAAGCCTGCGGCCGACGAAGCAATCCCGGGGAGCGAAGCGACCGTAGCGGTCTCGTGTGGCTGAGATCGCCGCGCTCCCACACGGATCGGGTCGCTCGCGATGACTGCGCTGGTCCTTCCACCTCGATACCTCGATACTTCGACACCTCGATACTCCGATACATGCGCACTAATCATCCGCTTCGCGAGCATAGATCTCCCTGGTCTTCTCAACATCCCTTTCGATCTGTTTCCTGAGGGACGCCTCATCGGGAAAGGAAAGTTCGTCCCGGAGCCGGGCCAGAAACCGGATAACGATCTCTTCACCGTAAAGGTCACCCTCCATCCCCACCAGATGCGCTTCCACGGCCGTCGGACCTGGTCCAAACGTCGGCCTGTTGCCTATATTGACCGCCGCCGGACCGGCCTTGCCCTGGCAGGAGAAGGAAGCCGCGTAAACTCCACGCGAAGGTGTGATCACGTCGCCTGCGGTAATGTTGACGGTGGGAAATCCGAGCCTTTGACCTCTGCCCTCACCATGGATCACATTGCTTCTTATCAGATGTGGTCTGCCGAGAAGGCGGCGGGCAAGATCCACATCCCCTTTTCCAAGGGTTTCCCTGATCCTGGTACTGCTGACGGCCAGCCCCTCGCAGGACACACTCCGGACTTTTTGAACCCTGAAGCTCATTTCGTCACCCAGCGCGGCGAGAAGGTCCATATCACCGGTCCTGTCTTTCCCGAAGCGCCAGCCCTCACCGGCCACAACCTCCACTACTCCAAGTGCATTTACCAGGATCTCCCGCACAAAATCTTCCGGTGTCAGCGAGGCCATACCCCCATTGAAGGGCAGAACCAGGGCTGCGCTGACACCCAGATCCGCGATGACCCGAAGTCTGTCTTCCAGACTCATGATGGAGCCCGGAGCTTTGTGGGGTCTCAGCTCCCGAGCCGGGTGAACATTAAAGGTAACCGCCAGACTGGGCCCTCCATGTTTACGGGCACTGCTTAGAGTCCTGGCAAAGATCTCCTGATGTCCCAGATGAACGCCATCGAAATTACCCACAGCGGCAACACAATCCGGCTCGCGGCCTTTTATGTCATCAAGGTTGTCGTACCGTCGCATTCCTGACTGGCTCATTGCGTCTCTTCCCCGGGACGGTCCAGCCTGATCAGACATTCCCAGCCGTGTGCACCGGACCCGTAAAATGTGGCCGGCAGATATCCGGAATCCTCCAGGAGGGCTCGGGCATTCTCCATCTGTCCCTTTTCCACAGTAATGGCAAGCCCGCAATCGCTGCTTATCTTCCTCGGTTTCATGATGGTCCTGTGTTTGATCCCGGCCCCCTTGAAAGCCTTTTCAGCCATCAGTGTCAGGTGAGTGGTGGGAAATACCACCAACAGGTCCTGGCTCATGAGACACCTCTTGCCCCCTGCAGATCTCTGACTGCTTCAATGAGAGCAATGACGTCATCCTCGGTGTTGAAGATCCCGGGGCTCACCCTGACGGTTCCCTCCGGATACGTTCCGATAGTCCTGTGAGAGTGAGGGGAGCAGTGCAGGCCCATCCGAACGACAATGCCCCGGGAACCCTCAAGAAATGAGCCGACCTCGGCAGGATCCATCCCCTCCAGATAGAAAGACAGGACTCCAATCTGGCGTGACGGGTCACATGGTCCGAACAGAACAGTTCCCTTGATTCCGGACAGACCTTCGATGAGGATCTCCAGAAGATGTGACTCGTGGGCCCTTATGTCCTCGACACCCCGGTGGGAAAGATAGCTCACGGCCTCGCCGAGAGCAACGATACCCGGCATGTTGGGTGTGCCGCTTTCATACCTGTCCGGAAGTTCCTCTGGCTGACGCTCCAGGGTGGACTGCCCGCCCGTGCCCCCTTCCACCAGTGGAACGAGGTCAACCCCGGGGGAGATATAGAGGAATCCCGTGCCCTGTGGTCCATAGAGGGATTTATGACCGGGAACCGCCAGCAGATCGATGCCCATATTCTCCACGTCGATGGGCAGCACACCCGCTGACTGGGCAGCATCCACCAGGACCAGGGGCCGCTTACCGCTCATCACCCGCACCCTGGAGCAGATATCCTCTACAGGCTGGATTCCTCCAGTGACATTTGAAGCATGGGTGCAGACAATGAGACTCGTGCGGGGTGTTATCCGGTCCACAACCTGGTCCGCCGTAATCTGCCCGTCACTATCGGCTGCAACGCGGTCGACCTCAACGTCAATTCGATCCGCCGCCCGGGCCAGGGGGCGTGCGACCGAATTGTGGTCCATGGAGGTTGTGACCACATGGTCCCCCTCATTGAGGAGACCAGTGATGGCCAGGTTCAGGGCGGCAGTGGCATTGAGTGTGAAGACCACCCTCGAGCTGTCGGATGCCCCGATGAACCGGGCCACCCTCTCCCTTGCCTCGAACAACGCCCGTTCGCTCACCAGACCCGCTGAGCCGGATCTGCCCGGTGTCGCAACCAGTTCCCTGACAGCCCTGGTCATGCTGTCGATCACCTGTTGGGGTTGCTGGTGGCCGCGTTGTTCAGATAGATCGTCCTGTTGGTCAAAGTGTCTCTCGTTTCAAATTCAAGGTTTGAGGTTTGAGGTTTGAGGTTTAAGGTTCAAAATACAATCCAAGATCAAGAGCCTGTCATTGCGAGGAGGCCTGAAATCTGTGGCCGACGTGGCAATCCCGGATTGTCGAGGCCTCCCATCCATGCGAGGCGCTTTACGACCGCAGCGGTCTCGTGTGGCTGAGATCGCCGCGCTTCCACCCACCTCGACACTTCGATACCTCGATACTCCGATACATGCGCCCATGCGCCGTGACTTCGACATTTCGCTACTCCTGATCTTCATAACTCACGGGGCAAAGAAGATCAGGCGCCCCGAAGTGTCCCCTGAGATGGTAGACAATCCCCCTGCATCCTCCCCTGCAGCGTTTAAGAACGGGACATCCGGTGCACACTGCCGGCAGAGCACTGACATCCTTCCGGATCCTGGACCTGATGGGTTTGGCCCATATGGTTGCGAAACTCTCACCGGACAGATCCCCCATCTTCACCAGGAGCGAACTGCATGGATAGACTGTTCCCTCGCCATCCAGGAAGGCTTGGGAGTTGCCGGCCTCACAGCCCAGAGGCTCCGGTCCGGCCAGACCCATGGCGGCGGAAAGAATAAAATCATGGACCCTCAGCCTGTCCTGACCCAATTGAGCAGCTGCCTTCTTCAGTCTGGCCAGGCTGCTTTGTGTCAGTTCTTCCATACCGGGCAGGAGATCCTCCTCTTCGGCGGTGATATCATCCGCCGGCCTGTTTGGCAAGGTGAGCCCGCAACCTTCCTTGATGGCAAGCTCCAGCATCCGGGGCAGATCAATCAGGGCACCCTTTACAGGGATCCATCTGAAGGCAGCGCCCGAGGATGACACGTCCGGAAAAAACCTCCTGGCTGCCGCTTCGGCTTCGGCCGGCCCCGCCACCGGGAATTCCCATCTGACGATGCCGGCAGAAGGCAGAGCACCGGAGACGGTCTTCCATCCATTGAGCACGACAACCACAGCTGTGTTTGACCAGGGAAAGCCCAGCGGGAGAAGATTCTCAGGATCATCCACTTCCACAACCATGGAGAGGGGCTGACACTCCCTGACAGCGTCCAGGTGCTGTGCAGGATCGCTTCGATGCAACTTCCAGTGGATTCTCCAGGGGAGATCGCAAACAGGATCATTCATAACAACCTCGCAAAAAATCTCTCAATCATGAGCATCATCCTCTTCTTCAACCCAGCAGTGAGGGTCCGGCTGATCGAAGGTTCCAGTGAGAGCGTAAACACGAGCTGTGCAGCCTCCAAGACAGGATTCGTAACTGGAGCAGCCATCACATTTCCCCTGGGGGGATTTGGATCTCATAGCTTCTAGAATGGGGGAATGAAACCAGATCCTGTCGAAATCATCGCGCAGGATGTTTCCGATAACCGCCGGGATGAATCCGCAGGGCGTGATGTCTCCATTGGGAGCCACATGGAGGCTCAGCTTTCCGCAGGTACTCCCCGGCACGGCCGTTTCCGGGTTGTAGCCAGGCAGGGCCGCCATGATGGGATCATCAAAGGAGATGGTAACATCAGACACCCTGTTCCGGACCTCGAGAGCGTACCTGTAGAACCTCTCCCACCGGGGGGGTTCCAGATCCAGCTCCTCCATGTTGACCTTTCCCATCCCTGAGCACTTGTAGTTGTGGAGATAAAGGATCCCGGCCCCGTGGTCCCGGCATATATCCACCATCCCCTCCCAATTTTCAACATTGTTTCGATTGATCACACACGATACAGTTGTTCGGATTCCCGCATCCCGAAGGTGGGAAAGAGCCTGGACAGCTCTGTCGAAGCTGCCCTCCATGTTTCTGAAACGGTCGTGGACCTCCCTTGAGGGGCTGTCGATGCTGATCCCCACACTGTGAAAGCCGGCTTCGGCGATCCTGGCCGCCTCATCGCCATTGAGCAGATAACCGTTACTGTTCATGGTGACCTTGAGGCCGGCTGAACCGGCTGCCGCCGCAACCTCGTAAATGCGGGAGTCAATAAGCGGCTCTCCGCCGCCGAAATTCACGAACACCACGCCTTTTTCCCGCAGCAGATCGACTACCCTGAGGACATTCTCCAGCGCAAGCGGTTCCCCGGTCCAGGTTCGGCTGTAACAGTGCCGGCATGTAAAGTTGCACCTGTAGGAAAGAGACCAGTTGACGGTCAGAGGGGCGGAAAGAAGGTCGCTATCATTCCTCATGGATCAATCCTTTCCCGATCATTCCCTCGAGGAAGATGTCGAGATCTTTTTTCACTGTATCCCTGTCCGCATCGAACAGTTCCATGAGAGATTCAAGCACCTGTTCACGGTCCCGGTTCCCGTCGCACAGTTTCCATATCTCCCCGCCCAGATAATTCAGCTGGTGCATGACGCCCCCCGACAACAGGGTCACCGTACCCAACCCGCTTACCTCCTGATCCTCCCCTTCCCGGT
>QIEJ01000250.1 GCA_003228585.1 Pseudomonadota bacterium | reverse complement strand
GGATGCGCCGCGACGGGACAACGTGCGGACGAGGAGATCTTTGTCCTCACAGGGTCCACCAGGTTTAAAGGAGAACCCCTCTCATCCGGGGTGATCACGGCCCTGAGGGCCGAACCGGGCGGCATGGCGTATACGACACCAGTTAACCAGGACGGCACCTACTATCTCGATCTTCCCGCTGGACCCTATTTCCTCACAGGACGGAGTCTGGACCCGGTATCCCGGACGGAGCTTTTCTCCTTCTTGATGAATAACCCGGTCCAGCTTTACGGTCACATCCCGGTGCCCATCATACTACCCTTTGTTACCTCGACGGCACTGCCCCGGAGCCGCCCGGGCCGGGGCATCAGGGGAAAGGTCTTTTTGGAGGGTGAGCCCGTGAGCGGGGCCGTCGTGGTGATATTTCTGGACGCCAACGGGGCGTTCCACGGACTGCCCTACGCAAAGAGCCTTCCCACGAACGACTCGGGAGAGTTTACCCTGAATGTGGGGCCGGGGAAATATTTTATCCTGGCAAGATCCAGATCCTCGGGAGGTAGTTATCAGGGGCCTCTGCTCAAAGGGGATCTGTCAGGTTATTACCCTCACAATCCTGTGTTCTTAAAAGCAGGGGAAAGTCTCATCCTGGATGTGCCTGTGATTCCGGTCAATCGTCCGCGGGGCACGGGGAGCCTGGTGCCGGGGGAGACAATAGTCGTCGAAGGCGTGGTGACGACAGTCACCGGTGAACCGGTTCCCGGTGTCAGGGTGGTTCTCTACAGTATTCCTGAAATGCTTGGCAGGCCGATGTTCGTCTCTTCTCCCACGGACGAGTCCGGAACCTATACGTTGGAAGTTTCCAGGAGCGGGAAATTTTATGCGGCTGCCCGTTCTGTCATCGGAAGACCCCCTGAAACGGGTGAGCTCATGGGATTCTACGACGGCTCAGAGGATCACTCCCTTGTTCTGAAATGGGGGGGCAGGTTGAAAGGGATCAATATCACCGTAAGGGAGGCCTGGTGAGGCGGGTCCTGTTTGCCATCCTGGTGTTTACGGCGGGCTGTGCGGGCCATCAGCTTCAGCCCGCGGCATCTGTCGGAAAGATACCGGGACAGGTCCGTCAGAACCTTACCGTGTCCGGCGAGATTCGGGTAAGAGGCGAGGTCAGAGTGTTTCCGGGAGCGGTTCTGACCGTCCTGCCCGGGACCCGTTTCCTTTTTGAGCCCTACGATGGTGATGGTGATGGTGTTATGGACTCCCGGCTCGTGATCGAAGGAACCCTTGCAGCTCGCGGCACACCCCGGGAACCGATCATATTCACCAGCGGTTCCGCAAACCCGCAACCCGGTGACTGGCTGGAGATCCGCATTGACCGAAGCGAGGGGACTGTCCTCGATCACTGCATCGTCGAATATTCCCGATACGGAGTGCATTCCCATTTCAGTTCCGGCGTGGTCGCCAATACCATTCTGCGCCGGAACATAGACGGTTCCCGGTTCGGCAATTCGCGGTTTCTGGTCTACAGGAATCTCATCGAGGGAAATATCGGCAAAGGCATCAATTACCGCGACTCGAGGCTCGTCGTCTCGAACAACTTGTTCGTGGACAACCGGCATGGGCTCTTCGTCTTCGAAAAAGGTTCGGATACCCGGATAAGCCAGAATCTGTTCAGGGACAACCGGGTTTCGGACCTGCGTTTCGGCGATTTTTACACGGGGGATGTTCCACTTCTGGAGGACAACCGCCGCGGTGACGGTCTTCCGCTCGCAGTCGCCGGCGCCCCCGAGGCGTTTGTTCCATCCTCTCCATCAGGATCATCCTGGCCCGCTCCGGGACCTGTGTTCCTTGACATTACCACCAGCGTGTTATGGGAGACGGACCTTTCTTCGTTTATCGATGTAGCCCCCATCCTCCTGGATTCGGGAAGAATCGCGGTGATGACATGGACAGGATACCTTGTTCAGGTTTCGGTTGAGGACGGCCGTATCCTGGGGAAAACGGAGGTAGGCGATGTCATTGATGCCACGCCGGCCCTTTTCAGGGGGAACCTGATTTTTCCATCGTGGGATCGGCACGTGCGATCCGTCAATCCGGCTAATGGTCGGGTAGTGGGTGATCTGACATGGGACTCCTCCCCGGCAGATGACCATCGTCAGGCCTCACCTCTCCTCATACCGCCCTCGGTAACCGGCAGGGCGATGCTGATCCAGGGACTATGGGATGGGGAACTGACAGCAATCGACCCTGAAGATTTAAGGTGGCTCTGGAGAACTTCTCTGGACGGCCCCATCAGGTCGATGCCGGTCTACAGTAATGGAAGCCTCCAGGTGGGAACCGACGAGGGCACTCTGTTCGAAGTAAACCTCAAGGGTGAGATCCTGGGCAGGGTGTCACTGGGAAGCCCTGTAAGGACCACACCCTCGGTCCTCAGACCTGGAGATGTGGTCGTTGTGAGCCGGGATGGGGTTCTGTTCAGGGTTCGGGACGGTACAATCGTATGGCGAAGAAAACTGCCTGGCCAGGGCACCTACGCATCACCCCTCGCTGCAGGCATGGCCCAGGTTCCCATATTTATTTTCACGGGTGATGGTTCTGGTGCCGTTTCCGCCTTCGATGGCGATGGGGCCCTTTTTTGGAGAACGAATTTAGGCGCGGCTGTCCACTCCCTCGGATTCAGGGGCCGGATATTATGGGCGGGAACCGGGAATGGACGGCTTTTGGCCCTTGACCCTGTGACGGGATCAATCCTGACTGCTCTTAAGGCCGATGGCGCGGTTCACGCACCGCCACTTCAGCTGGGAGGGCTCTCAGGGAAGATCATCTGGGTTTCCCGGGATGGAATAGTCAGGGCTCACCGGCTGCAATTCCAGGAGCGTCCGTGGGGTGGGGATTGATGGACGGTTCACGGAGACTCACATCCGCGATTTTTCTCACCGGTCTCTCTGTTCTGCTTCTCGAGCTGACGTTGACCCGGATCTTCTCGGTGTTGATGTGGTACCATTTCGCATCCCTGTCCATCGCTGTGGCCCTTTTCGGGTTTGCCGTTGGCGGGGTCATCGTCCATCTGAGACCATCGGTAATTCCGGAAAGGGGATTTCCAGGAGGCCTGGCCCCGTACATGCTCCTCGCCTCGGCCGGAGCCATGACTCCCTTTCTTCTTCTCTGGATGACGCGGATCAGGCCGGATCTCCTTTTCCCCCTGCTCAGTTTTTACCATCAACCCTATTTCCAGCCATTTCGCAATTCCCCTCCCGGGCCTGACGCAACTGTCATTATTTCCCTTCTGGTGCTGTTCTTCGCCATAACTCTACCCTTTGTCGCGGCGGGGATTGTATTCGCAGGTGCGTTCATGAGAGCCCCGGGAAGGATTCTGGGCAGGCTTTATGGTGCGGACCTGGCTGGGGCGGCCGCAGGATGCCTCCTTTTTATCCCGGGGTTGAAATTCCTGGGCGCTCCGTCGCTCCTGGCCCTGGCAGCAGGGCTGAGTGCCGGAGCAGCCGGTCTGCTGTTGAAGGGAAAAAAGGCTCGAATGGTTCTGGTTCTCGCTGTCATTGGAATCGCTGCAGCCGGATACAACGGTCCGGCGGATCGTCTGGTCAAGCTCCAGTTCGCCCGCGGCCAGTATGAGCCCGGTCTCCTGTATTACCGCTGGAACGCTCTGTCCCGTGTCGTCGTATATCCTCTGAGCCGCGCGGAAGCCGAGCAGTCGTGGGGAATCAGCAGACAGTTCAGAGGTGAATTTCCCGATAATCTGGGAATGCTGGTGGACGATGCCGGTTACACCCCCATAATCGAGAACCGGGACCGGGACAAAACACCCGATTGGGCGCCCTATCACATTATTTCCCTTCCATACCTGCTACGGCCCGGCAGCAGCTCTTTTATCATAGGGCCCGGGGGAGGCAGGGATATTCTCGCGGCCCTGGGCAGCGGTGCCCGGGAGGTGACAGCGGTGGAACTCAATCCGCTGATTGTGGATGCGGTCCAGCGAAGTTTTGCTGACTTCTCAGGAGGACCCTATACATTACCCGGGGTGCAACTGATCGTCGGAGAGGGACGCTCCCGGCTGGCCAGGACCGGAAGAACTTTCGACATCATCCAGGCTTCCTCTGTATTCGGGGAGATCTCACCCTCAGCCGGCGCCTTCAGTCTCAGCGCCAACTTTCTCTACACCAGAGAGGCGTTCAGCGAGTATTGGGACCACCTTTCGGATGACGGAATTCTGTCTTTTTCGCGGACCGTTTTTGGGCTAAGAGCCCTTCGCCTGGTCTCCCTTGCCCGTGACCTTCTTCTCACCAGGGGTGTTGGAGATCCGGAAAACAGCATTGCCGTGCTCAGGGAGAGAGGACTTGCCACGGTGCTTGTGGCCAAGGGCGGCTTCTCCGCTTCCGATATCGAGAACCTCAACGCCCTGGCGGAAAGCCGCTCTTTCATCATTGAACACCTCCCCGGCACAGATGCACAAGGACGGTTTACCCGTGCGGCCCGGGGAGAGGATGTCACCGGCGGCAAATTTGATATTACACCGCCTACCGATAACAGGCCGTTTTTCTACAACAATGTTCCAACAGCCCGGTTTTTCAGCGTTTTCTTCAGCACAAACGCTCCAGGGGAGCGGCATATTCTGGTCCTTCGAACCATGTGGGTGATTTTTCTGGTGATGATCCTACTCCTCCTGTTTCTTCCTCTGATGACACGTGCCCGAAAAGGGATGGCAGGCGCCGGACAGTCCGCACGAATCGGGGCTTATTTTGCAGGCATTGGAATGGGGTATATGGTTGTCGAGTTGACAATGATGCACCGCCTGTCCCTGTTTCTCGGTAACCCGACCTACTCCCTGACAGTTGTTCTGTTCATCGTCCTGCTTTCCTCGAGCTTTGGCAGCATCTATGCCGGAAGCCGGGATAAGCCGGTAAGGGGGCCCGGATGGGCCATGCCTGTGGCATTGATCTTGCTAATCTTCAGTGTGTGGTTTATAGCGGGGTTGCTCACCCCGTCGCTGCCCATGGGGCCGGGAGGGCGGATCGTTCTTGTTGCCCTCCTGCTGTCCGGTCCGGGGTTCTTTATGGGATGGTTTATGCCCATGGGTCTTGCCGCTCTGTCAACCCGTGACCCGGGAATGATCCCCTGGGCATGGGCTGTTAACGGAGCAGCTTCGGTACTCGGGTCCCTGGGGTCTCTGGTAGTGGCTATGAATTTCGGCTACTTCACCGCCCTGACACTCGGTGCCCTGTCCTACGCCCTGACGGTTCCTTTACTCAGCCAGATGGCCGGGAAAGGGAACGATGCACGAAAGGAGGTTTTCTCATGAGAAAGGTTCGCTATATCAAGCCCCGTTTGGTGGGGACCAGCAGCGTGCATCCATGCTGAGGGAGGCGGGGGGGGAGTGTTCCCCCCGCCTTTATATTTATGAAAAGTGACAGGTTTAATTCACCGCGGAGTTCGCCCTTCGACAGGCCAATACATCCTCTCCCCTGGCGGGAGAGGACAGAGGTGAGGGGGAGGTATTGCCTGTTCTTTGTCCTTGTTATCCTGCTTGTCCTCCCTTTAACAGGATTCGCCGGTGAGACTGGTCTCGAGGGAACGGTACGGAGCGCAGGCACAGGGGTCACCGGAGTCTACATCGAGATCTTCAACCGTGTGCCGGATGGGCTCGTGCCGCCGGTGGCGACGACAACCAGCGGCGAGGGCGGTTTATACACAGTCCGGATGCCCAGGGGGGATTATTACGTTACCGCCCGCAAGCGTCCTGGTGGAACCAGTTCTGTGGGAATGCTTTTCGGGACCAGCGGCGGCAGTCCCATAGCTGTTCGGGATGGGTTGACTCCGGTTCCGCCTATCGAAATCGATGATCGCGGCGGCCTGGGATCCCTGGGTGACGCCGGTGTGAACATCCAGGGATGTGTGGCCTATGAAGGGGCCGGGCTGGGCGGGGCCTTCGTGTATATCTACCCTGGTATGCAGAGAAGAGGCCCCGGATATGTGGCGAGGGCCAGGTCCGCTGAAGACGGGACCTTCAGGGTGAAGGTCCCCGCAGGCGTTTACTCGCTCACTGCAAGAAATTCCGACAGAGGGGATGGAATGGGATCGGTACAAAGAGAGGATATGGTAGGAGAGTACGCGCAAAATCCCATCCATGTCGGCCAGGATCCAATGATGATCGGGACCATTCAGCTGAGAAAAGTGGATCCCCTTGTCTGGGAGAAGAGCAGGTGGGCCGTTGAAAAGGGCCCCCTGTCGGTGCGTGGGACGATCTTCAATGAGGAGGGCAGCCCCGTTGCCGGTGTCTACGCCTTTCTCTACAGTGATCACCGCATGGTGGGTAAACCTGCGGCGATCTCGTCACCCACGGGGGACGACGGCATCTACGAAGTAAGGGTCCAGGAGCCGGGCTCCTATTATCTGGGGGCCCGAAACCGCTACGGTGGTCCGGTGGAACCGGGTGAACTGATGGGAGCCTATGATACCAGCGGTATACAGCCTGTGGAACTGATGCCCGGAAAACCCGTCCCGGACTGCGATATCGTGGTCAGGGAGGTGTGGTGATGCGTTCCGGATCCACAACTTATACATGGCTTTTCTGCGCCCTTGTCCTGGTGTTCACAGTTCCTTCAACTGCTCACGCCGGTTCCTCGGGTGTGTTCGGCCGTGTCGCGTATAGAGGGGAGCTGGTCCAGGACGTCGTTGTCTGGGCCTATGAGGATGGGTCAGGGGATTACACCTCCGGTGAGGTGGCCCGGTCCGAGCCCACCCGAACCGATGGGACCTACCGGATGCGGCTTGAACCCGGCCGCTATACCCTGGTGGCGCGCGGTTACCAGAAAGGAGGCTCCGGGCGTCCTGTGCCGGGTGACTACTTCTGTTATTACAGCGGAAGCCCGGTGGTTGTCCCGAAGGACGGTTGGATCCCGGTTGGGTTTAACCTCGTGCGGGTCAGTGCCGAGGAACGATCCAGATCCGGCAAATCATCCATAGAGGGGGTCATTACCTACAGGGATGAACCCCTGGAAAAGGTCTATCTTTATCTCTACAAGGAGCCCACCGAGGGCTTCCGGGGACCGGGATTGGCCACTTTGCCTGTGGGTTCGGGAGGTCGATTCAGGGCATCCGTTTCCCCTGGAATTTATTATCTCATCGCGAGGAAAAGGATCCGGGGCGGGATGTACGGGCCCATGGAGATCGGGGATTATTTCAACTATTATCCCGGAAACCCGGTAGTCGTGGGTCATGGAGAGAACGTAAAACTGGTTCTCGAGACGGTGACCAGGATCAGCCAACTGGAGGAGGGAGAAAACAGTATCCCGGTCATCAGCGGCCTGATCATGGATCCGGGCGGCGCACTTGTGGAGGGTGTCCGGGTATTTGCCTATCCGCAGGGAACAACAACGGGAAGACCGCTCTTCTTTTCGGATCCCAGCGATGTTGACGGAAAGTTCAGTCTGCCCATTCCATCCAGCGGATCATACAGCCTGTTGGCGAGACAGCGGTTCGGCGGTCCCGCCGTGTCGGGCGAATATTACGGGTTGTTCGAGGAGGGTGCGTCAGTCCAGATTGAAGACTCCGGCCCGGACAGGGAGATTACCCTCAAGGTGAGAAAGCAGCCATGAGTTCGATCTGTGCCGGAAGGTGGACCAGGCTTACAGGACTCGGTCTCCTCGTCCTGTGCCTCGTTATTTTCCTCGACAGGCCTGCCGGGGCCAAAGCGCCTCTTCCCGCCAGCGTTGGAGAAAGGCTCGTCGTGTCCGGGGAACGGCTGTTGTCCGGGGACCTGACCGTAAAGAAGGGAGGGACCCTGATCCTGGAGAAGGGCTGCCTGATCCGGGCCGAGGAAGGCGCTGCCATGACGATTCTCGGTACGCTGGAGATCAGGGGCGTCGAGGAAGCGCCTGTGGTCATCACCGGTATCGGGGAGGGAAAGTGGGAAGGGATAAGTTTCCTTTCCGGGAGCGGCGGGACCATCACCGGCCTGGACCTGTCCGGAGCCAAAGCGGGTATCAGTATCATCGCCGCGAAGGTCGACGTCTCTGATTCCGTGATCAGCCGGAACGAAAAGGGCGTCTACCTGGTTCGGGAGGCTTCGGCCAGCCTCCATGGGATAAAGTTCAACGGGAACAGATTGGGTGTCGCGGCCGAGATGAAATCCACGGGAACAATTTCCCGGTGCACATTCAGGAAAAACGACATCGGGATAGGGGTGGCCTCGGGCGCCCGTCCTGTCATATCAATGAACCGCTTCGAAGAGAACAGGTTAGGTATACAGGTCATGCAAAGGTACCCGGAGAGTATTCGGGAAAACATGTTCGAAAACAATGATATAGCTGCCCGCCTTTACCAGAATGGGCCGGACACCGTTCTGGAGAGGAACATTTTCGTGAACAACACCACCGGCGCCATTATGGCGCTGTCCTATTCATCGCCGACCATTTTCAACAACCGTATTGAGAGCGGCAGGTACGGGATCCTGGCCAATCAGTTCTCGTCCCCCACTATCAGGAACAATGTCATCATCGGTCTGGAGGAAGGTGTTCACCTCAACAAGAAAAACTCTTCCACAATGACCGGCAATATCATTTCGGATTCCGCGGTGGGCCTCTTCCTGGATTTCTCATCCTACCCCATCATCAGGGAGAACCTCTTCGATGGAAACAGGACCAATATCAAGCTGGGTAAATTCCAGTCGTCTCACTGGGAAGCCAGCGCGGGTTCAAAGAAGTTCGTAATGCAGACGGCCTCCAGGCTGGGAAGCCGTAATCCGAAACTCGGTCAGGGTCCCGAGGAGTTTCCCGAGAGTGTGGATGCGACAGGTAACGCCTGGGATAGGGATACGATGGTCCAGATGGAGAAAAACGGGGATGATGCCAACATCTCCACACTATACGATGGGCACGACCTCCCTGAGGTAACCTATGAGGGGTTCGGCGAGCAGAAGTACCGCCTGGACAGGATCATGTACAAGCCGTGGCTGGAGGGTCCGCCCCCGGTCGCTGGATTAACCGGTTGGAAAGGCAGGGCCGATGAACTTGATCTCCCCTGACAGGGTCACTCGGTCTCTGATTTTTGCCGCGGCGGTCTTTGCCCTGACAGGAGGCTTCCTGCACGCAGGGTCGGCGGATGCGGCGGTGATCGAGGGCCGGCTGGTTCGCGATGTTCTCCCGGTGCCCGACGGCGAAGTCGCGGTCTATGCCGAGGCCGGTCTCGAAGGGGACCCCGTAAAGGTATCTGCCAGGAGCGGGCCCGATGGCCGATACAGACTGGATCTTCCTCCCGGCAGGTATTACCTGGCCGCATCCAGCGAGGGTCTCTGGTCCTACTGCGGCCAGAACCCGGTGACGGTCAGGGACCGGGAGAAGCTCTGGATAGGATTTGATCTCGTAAAGTGGGAGGAACCCGTGTACGCGCCCTTGCCGGCGGGTGATATCGATGGGCGGGTTGCAGGGAAGGTGACCTGGAAAGGGGAACCGGTGGAGGGTGTCACCGTCTCTCTTTATCTGGACGCCTCGGACAACTTCAGGGGGATGGCTTTCATAAGATCCGTTCCCACCGGGAAATACGGCACCTTTCAGATCGACATGGTCCCCGAATCCCGCTACTACCTGCTGGCTCGGCGCAGAGGATCGGGCCGGACTGCCGGGCCGATGATGAAGGGGGACCTCTTCTCGTACTATCGCCGCAATCCGGTTCAGGTCAGGGGTGGGCAGTCTCTCGAGGTTCAGTTTCCCCTCGTTCGTAAACGGCAGGATCGGGATGTGAATGCCATCGGGTCTGTGGGGAAGGACCTCGGGTTCTCCGGGGTGATCCGGGATGCCGAAGGCAGGCCTGTGTCCGGAATCCATGTCTTTGCTTATCTTGAGCCTGAGATGGGTCACTTCAAACCGGCCGCCATCTCTTCCCTGTCGGACGGAAAGGGAGCCTACAGGATCTTTCTCCCGGAGGAAGGCACCTACTATATTGGCGCCAGAGGCGGTTTTGGCGACTCTCCGGAACCGGGAGAGCTGTTCGGTTTTTACGAGGGTACTCCTGACCATTCCCTGATACTCAACAGTAAAGAGTTCCTGGAAGGGATCGATATTGGAGTCAAGAGGGTGCTGGGCCCGTGAAGCGTTTCTTCCTGCTGTATTCCACCGGACCCCTGCTGGTGATGACCCTGCTTTTCATCTCTCCAGTCCCGGCTGCCCATGGCGCCGAAGGGGTTCGTATTCAGAAGGTCATCGAAGGCCGGGTTGAATGGACCGGAGAAGTGGTGATAGACGGAGTGGTCATTGTCCGGGACGGGGGAGAATTGACGATAGGTCCCGGAACCAGGGTGGGTTTTGTCCC
>QIEJ01000153.1 GCA_003228585.1 Pseudomonadota bacterium | reverse complement strand
GTAACAGGTGTGGAATCTTTCCCCGGAGCCGTGGCTGACGCCAGAGCCTCGGCGGGAGATGGAGATGTCGTTTTTTTCAATGAGGAGGTCGAATCCTTTCTGACCGCTAATCCTGATATGAGTGCTGACGCGGTGCTTGTTGACCCGCCGAGAATGGGGCTTTCCGGCCCGGTTCGAGATTCTCTGCTCACGGGGGCTGCTGAAACAATTGTATATGTCTCCTGTGATCCAGCCACACTTGCCAGGGATTTGAGGTTCTTCCTCGAATCCGGGTATAATCTGGCTTCAGTAAGAGGTTTCGACATGTTTCCCAATAGCGCGCATATCGAAGCGCTGGCGGTGCTGGAGCGAAAGTAAAGGGCACGCGGGGACCCGGTATTCTGCGAGTGGGAGAGGGAGCGATGTTCAGTAACGAGGTGTCCAAGTAACGAAGTATCGAGGTGATTGCTTCAAGCGATTGTCATCGTGAAACGCCTCATCTGAACCGGAGGCCTCGACTAACCGAGATTGCCACGTCATCACGCCGTTGGCGTGATTCCTCGCAATGACTGCACTCTCTTCTGGATCTTGGATCTTGGATCTTGGATGTTGGATTCGAATCGAAAATGACCGAAGACCCCAGAAAGACATTCTCAAAATCAGCCGAACGGTACCTTGACAGCGCCGATCACCGGACAGGCGCCGACCTGGTGGTTATCAGCGAAACAGCTCACGCCATGCTTCCCGGCGTGACCCTCGACATCGCCACCGGGGCGGGGCATGCGTTAAGAGCGGCAGCTCCTTACTCCGGCTATTGTCTGGCCGTGGATCTGACTGCAGAGATGTTGAAGGTTGCCAGAGAGCACCTTACGAGAGCCGGCTTGAATCAGATGGGCTACGTGCAGGCTCGGGCGGACAGGCTTCCGCTATCTGACGGATCCGTTAACCTGGTAACATGCCGCATTGCCTGTCACCATTTTTCATCCATCCCGGATTTTCTGAGCGAGGTCAGACGGGTCCTTGCTCCCAGGGGCAGAATAGTCATGGTGGACAGCATCGTTCCTTCTGATGAAAAGGCAGGGGAATTTCTCAATAGAGTTGAGAAACTGCGGGATCCGAGTCATGTCCGCTCATTCACCATGAGACAGTGGCTGGAGTTTTTCAATATAGGGAAACTTCCAATCGCATCCGTCAGCACATTCGAGAGAACTCATTCCTTTACGGAGTGGTCTCGAAGGGTGTCCCAGAAAGAGAAGGATCTGAAGGAAGTGGAAAGAAGCTTTCAGGAGGCCCCTGTCAACCTTAAGAAACTGTTTCGTATTGAGCAGGACTCCAATGGCGCTGTCATCTCATATACGGACGAGAAAGTGATCATTATAGCGGAGAGGAGGTAAGGCTGGTGATCAGTGAAACGGTCAGGCAAGTCGAGCCGCCCGGGTCGAGCCGCACTCACCCGAAGGGTGCTAAAGGTACTGCTCATTAACCACAATTTTATCGGCGAGTTCGTCTTTCAGCATCTGGATGTGGCTATAGAGGGCGTCCTGCTCTCTCTGTCTTATTATTGCGTCCTTAACAACAGCTCTCTGGGATTCCATTGCCTCCACGTCTGGAGGAAGCACTTCCCTGAGAACCAGCAGATAGTGGTTCTGATTCCCCTCGACCAGAGTGGCGCCTCCTGTTTCAGCGATTGTGAAGGCTTCACGAACAAGATTTTCCGGTCCGGGCAACCCGGGGAGAGACCTGTCCAGGATCGAAAAGGGGAAAGTTGTTTTGACTGAAACGCCCAGGTCTCTGGCGATGTCCCTCAGAGAGGAACCCTCAGTGATCTGCTGGACAATTTCCTCACCCTTTTCATAGGCTTTGTCGATGGCCTGCTTTACCAAAAGGCCGGCCGCGACCTGTTCGCGGACTTCCTCGAATTCGGGGATGTATGATTCCGTACGCTTGATGGTCTGTGAGAGATAAAGCTTGCTTCCTTCTTCGTAGACATCTCCCAGCTCGTTTTCCTCCGTGTTAAACGCCTCTTCAAGAAGTCCCGGAGGAAGATCTACGGTGCCGGGCAGCTGTCCCCGGCTGTAGGGCGGTGTTATCACAACCGTCAGTTCGCTGTCCCGGGCAGCTTCCTGGAGGGATATCCGGTTTTCCATCACCAGATCAAGCAGATCATCCGCCAGGTCATATGCGGCATCCAGGGTTTTTTCCGCCCTGATCCGGGCTTCTATGTCTTTACTGACCTCCTCAAGTGGAATCGTTCGCTTCTCCCTCTTCTCGATAACGCTGATAAGTTCAAAACCGTTCTGGGTCGGGACCGGATCGCTAACTTCGGCATCGATGAGGGAAAGAGCGGCATCGAGAAGGACAGGATCCAGTTCATCTTCGCTCAGAAAATCCAGTTCTCCACCACTGGCAGCGGTCTCTTTATCGTCGGACCATTGGCGTGCAGCGTCCGCGAAGGAAGTCCTGCTTTCACGGAGGTCCAGGGCAACCTGTTGGGCACGGCCTCGTATCTCGGTTATGGTGTCTACACTGGCATCTTCAGGGAGAGCGAATAGGATGTGGCGAAGTTTGAATGAGGCAGGCTCGGTGTATTCCAGCTCCCTTTCATCGTACAGGTCCTCGATCTCCTCAGGTGTTACATCGACTCGATCAGTCATCTCCTCCCGGTCCAGAATTACCACGGTCTGGGTAAACCGTTCCGGTACGCGGTAATTCTCTACATTGTCTTCGTAGTAGTCGAGAAGATCTTCCTCGGAGGGAGGCGGAATGTTACGCAGGAACCAGTTGGGATCGAGAACGATCGCGTCAACCACAATGCGCCTTGAAATGAGGTCCAGATTCTCCTGCACCTCCTGCGGTGTGACAACGGCGCTGAGCATGACCAGGTCGCTGACCTTCCTGATTAACAGATCCCTTGCCAGTGAGGCCTCATAGGTTTCCCGGGACAGCCTGTTCAGATCCAGGAACGCCTGATACAGGCGGGGGGAGAATGTGCCGGCTTCAAAAAACAGGTTGTTTCCGGTGATCTCATTTCGGATCTCCTCATCCGGTACGCTCATGTTTAACCGTTTTGCCGATTCCAGAAGAAGATAGCGTTCAATGAGAGCTTCCAGAGCCTGGCCCTTGACGTCCAGGAGATCGAGAGCGCCCGAGTCCAGTTGATCGTAGGTCTGGCGGTATGATTCATACAAGGCATTGTAAATGTCATTGTATTCACTGTAGGGAACCTTTACCTTGTCAATGGTCAGAACAATATTGGTCTCAGGGGTGAAACCTCCGACACCCCAGAAGGCGAAAGTTATAACGATGCCGAACAAAATGAAGCGGATCACCCAGGAGCCGACGTTTTTTCTCATGTAATTAAGCATTAATTTCTTTCCTCAGGAATTTCACTTATTCCATTTCAAGTTTAGTAACAGGTCTGATACGAAGACCAGCGAGCCATTATAAGGAATAGGCTACTGATTGCAAGTACTGCGTTGTACGCGCACGTTGAAATAACGATGCCGTTTTGATAGTATTCCCCTGCTAAAGCGTTTGGTCCTATAACCTACTCACCTATCAGAGGAAAATAATGCTCTTAGACAATCTTTTCGGACTTATCTCCAACGATCTGGCCATCGACCTGGGAACTGCAAACACCCTTATCTACGTGAAAGGTAAAGGCGTTGTCACCAACGAGCCTTCCGTTGTGGCAGTGCAGAAAGACAAGCGGGGAAACTCCCGTGTCCAGGCAGTCGGCATGGAAGCGAAGCAGATGCTTGGAAGGACGCCGGGGAGCATCGTGGCCATCCGGCCGATGAAGGACGGTGTCATTGCGGATTTCGAGGTGGCCGAGGCGATGCTGCGTTATTTCATCCAGAAGGTTCACAATCGAAAATCTCTCGTTCGGCCCCGGATCATCATCGGGGTGCCCTCAGGCATAACACAGGTTGAGAAAAGGGCCATTCGCGAATCGGCTCAGGAGGCCGGTGCCAGGGAAGTCTACCTGATCGAGGAGCCGATGGCCGCTGCCATAGGGGCCGGTCTGCCTATCTCCGAGCCATCGGGGAACATGATCGTCGATATTGGAGGAGGGACCACCGAGGTTGCCGTGATATCCCTGTCCGATGTTGTCCTGTCCATTTCCGTCAAGGTCGGTGGCGACAAGATGGACGAGGCGATCATTGCCTACATAAAGAAGAAATACAGTCTTCTTATCGGGGAGCGAATGGCCGAGCAGGTTAAGATCACAATCGGTACGGCCTATCCGCCCGAGGATGTCATGAACATGGAGGTCAAAGGGCGGGATCTTATCGGGGGTGTGCCCAAGACCCTTGAGATCACTAACAAGGAGATCTTCGAGGCTCTGGAGGAACCGGTAGCACAGATAGTGGAAGCAATCAGGGCCGCCCTGGAAAAAACTCCACCTGAACTGGCGGCCGATATCGTCGATAAAGGCATCGTCATGGCTGGCGGAGGTTCCATGCTGACGGGAATGGACACCCGGCTCAGGGAGGAGACGGAACTTCCTATTATCCTTACCGAGGAACCTCTAACCTGCGTTGTCAAGGGAGCTGGTCTGGCCCTGACGGAACTGAAACTCCTGAAACAGATCTCCATGAAAGATTGATCCAATGGCTGGTGCCAGTGGCCCCATGCGCGATTTCCTGACGCGCCACCGAGAGGGGCTGCTGCTGTCATGTCTGCTTGCCGCGTCTCTTCTCATCATCTCCCAACAGGTTGAGGATCGAACCGGGATGACCTACCTGAAGAGGTGGGCCATCACACTCATGGCACCCTTCCAGAGCGGCGCCAGCCAGGTGACCGGTGTCTTCTCAGGAATCTGGCACGATTACTTTTACCTCTTCGATGTCAGGGAGAACAACCACAAGCTCAGAAGTGAGGTCAACCGGTTAAGAAGTGAGGTTCAGATTCTCAAGGAAGAGCTGTACAGAGTGGGAAACCTGGCTCGATATTCCCGATATCAGGAAAAGACAGGACTCCAGGGGATTGCAGCCCGGGTTATTGGAGAGTCGCCGGATCCATGGACACGGTTGATTATCATCAACCGCGGAAGAGATGACGGTATCGCCACCAGCATGCCGGTAACCACTCCGGAAGGCCTCGTCGGCCGGGTAGTGGAAACTTCACCTTCAAGTTCCGTTGTCCGACTCATTGTGGACAGGTCCTCCCGGGTTCCGGTACTCGTGAGCAGATCCAGGGCGCGGGCCATTCTGGAGGGCGAAAATTCAGGAACATGCCAGATGAAATATCTGGACCGTACCGAAGATGTTCAGGAGGGTGATATCGTTATCACCAGCGGGCTCGCGGGAGTGTATCCGAGGGGAATCGAGGTGGGAACAATATCCCAGGTGTTAAAAGAGAATTACGGTCTATACCAGTATGCAAAACTTCTCCCCAAGGCCCCTATCGCACGTCTTGAGGATGTCCTCGTGTTGACAGGCTCCAATACGGGGGAGGATGCGGAATGATCTTCCTGTATTTCGCCATTCTCCTGATTTTATCTCTTGTCCTTCAATCGACAGTTATTCCCTTTGTCTTTCCTCAATGGCTGGCCGCCGGTATCGATCTTCCACTTGTCATGGCTGCCCACATTGCAGTCACCTGGGGCAAAGTTGCGGGGATGTTATCGGGCATGGTCCTGGGATATTTCCAGGATGCCCTGTCCGGCGGTATTCTCGGGGTCAATGGAATCGGGAAAATAATAGGCGGTTTTACAGGAGGATTCCTCAGGGAGAAATTCTTCGTCAACAGTCTCGCCCATCGACTGGGTTCTCTCTCCGGCGCCATAATTGCCGGGGTTTTATCGAAACTTCTGATCCTGCACCTTTTTTCTCTCCCGGGTCCAGCCCTTGCTTCTCTGATGGTTGTCTGGGCAATGGCCGTCAACACTCTCTTTGCGTTGATAATTAACTCTTTCCTTGAGCGTTTCGAGACGAGAATCGGTGTCAGAGCTGAGGAAGAGTTGAGCCTGGGAGGTTGAACCGTGTCCTCCATATCCCAGGACTCAAGGAATCCCATACCGGGCATTGAAAGAAAAATAGCCGTAACAATGGGCCTGATCGCCCTGACATTCCTTTTTCTCATCATCAATTTCTGGAAGCTTCAGGTTCTTCAGCACTCCAAATATCAGAGTCTGGCTGACAACAACAGAATAAGGCTGGTGGATATGCCGGCGACCCGTGGAATAATTAAAGACAGGAATGGTGTCATTATCGCTGACAGCAGTCCCAACTACAGTCTCGCCGTCATCCCAAGGGATATGGACAGAGCCAGAGACAAGGAACTGGAAGCACTGGCGAAATTGTTGGACCGGGAACCGGAGGATATCTTTGACCGGGTCAGAACAGGAATGTCAGTTGCGCCATACAGGACTGTCCTCGTCATGGAAAACCTTGACGATCGTGAGGTGGCCCTTTTTGACGCGGAAAAAGACCGGTTCCCTGGCGCCGTTCTTCTCGTAACACCTCGCCGTTTCTATCCTTTCGGAACCACAGCTTCTCATCTCCTCGGATACGTTGGTGAAATTTCCTCTGAACAACTGGCCTCAGGTGAATTTAAGGGTGCGCGCAAGGGGGATGTGATCGGGGAGTTGGCCCTGGAGAAATTATACGATGAGTACTTGAGGGGAAGGGACGGCGGCCGGCAGGTGGAGGTTGATGCCAGGGGAAGGGAGATCAACATACTCGGGATAACAGAACCGATTCCAGGAGCCAACGCGATACTGACCATCGACATCCGTCTTCAGAAGGAGATGGAGGATGCGCTGGGTGAGAAGCATGGCGCTGGCGTCCTGATCGACATCGGGACCGGGGAAGTCCTGGCAATGGTAAGCCGTCCGGGATTCGATCCCAACGAATTTTCTCTGAGACTAACCTGGGAAAGATGGGATGAGATCGTCAATGACCCCAGCCACCCCTTACAGAGCCGCGCTCTCCGGGGTGTCTATCCGCCGGGTTCGACCTTCAAGGTCGTCACTGCTGTGGCCGCTCTCATGGAGGAAGCCATTGACCCGGATAAGACCCTCGTCTGTTCCGGCGGGTATCGTTTCGGAAGAAGAACCTACCGGGACTGGAAGGCGGGTGGACACGGCGAAGTGGATCTGCACCGCGGGATCGTTGAATCCTGTGATGTTTACTTCTACCAGGCGGGGGAAAGGGCGGGTATCGATGCGCTTTCGCGTTGGGCTTTCTCCCTCGGCCTCGGTAAGAAAACAGGGATCGATCTACCGGGGGAAGTATCAGGGCTTATACCCACACCGGAATGGAAGAATCGGGTCCGGAATATGCCCTGGTTTCCGGGCGAGACACTATCGGCCGCCATCGGCCAGGGTTTTGTTCTGGTTACCCCTCTCCAGTTGGCTAATCTTTATGTGACAGTTGCCAGGCGGGGAACCGTAATAACTCCGTTCCTCGTGAAAAGAATCGAGAACGTTCTCGGAGATGCTCTCTACACAGGGAAACCCGCAATTTCAATGGAGTCGGAAGTGCCGGACGAGGTCTGGGACAGGGTCATTGCTGGTTTGACAGGGGTTGTAGCCGACGATCATGGAACAGGCCGGGCGGCAAGGATCACCGGTTTTCCCGTGGCCGGAAAGACAGGAACTGCCCAGGTCGTCGGACTGGAGGGGTGGCAGGGTAAGAAGAAGGAGGAAATCCCACTGGAATTTAGAGATCATGCATGGTTCGCAGGCTTTGCTCCAGCCGAGGCCCCGCGGGTTGCGGCCGCCGTAATTGTTGAACATGGAGGTCACGGAGCTTCGGCGGCGGCCCCGATTGTGGCCAGGATATTCAGAAAATACCTTGAACTGAATACCGTTGCGGATTTTGTGCCTGAGGTGCCGGGAGATACGGTTCAGTGAAAAAGAGGATGTATCTGGGGCAGATGGACTGGGTCATGCTGGGAACCATGCTGTTTCTGAGCCTGGTGGGTATTATGGTGATCCGTTCCGCTGAGGGAAACGGGTTGTCGGGACAGTACTATCTCAGGCAGACTTACTGGCTGGCCGTGGCCCTGGTCGCCTTCTTTATCGGATATCTTGTCGACAGGCGCCATCTGAGAAGAAGTGCCTACGTTTTGTATGGCATCATTCTCCTCGTCCTGATCCTCCTCGCTGTTGCGGGAAAGATTACCGGTGGCGTACAGAGATGGATCTATATCGGCGGGCTGACCTTCCAGCCCTCGGAAATAGGTAAACTGACACTGGTTCTTTGTCTGGCACGGTATTTTCACAAACTGAAAGCGAAACCGCCCTACAGTCTCGGTGACATAACCATACCGGTTCTCCTGGTTGTCGCCTATATAATTCCCATTGTTCTTCAGCCTGATCTGGGGACGGCAATGTTCATGATCCTGCTGGCCATTCCCATCTTTCTCTTTATGGGGATCAGACGGTGGACCCTCCTGTTTACAATGGGCAGCGCAGCCATCGGCGCTCCGTTCCTTTTCTTTTCGCTGAAGCAATATCAGCAGGACAGGATACTCAGTTTCCTCAGTCCCGAAAGAGATCCTTTGGGAGCCGGTTATCATGTCGTTCAGTCCAAAATCGCCATCGGTTCGGGAGGGATCATGGGTAAGGGTTACTTCCAGGGAACACAATCCCAGTTACGATTTATCCCTGAGCAGCACACGGATTTTATCGTTTCGGTACTCGGCGAAGAGTTCGGATTCGTTGGGGTCGCAGTGGTGCTGGGGTTGATGTTCTTCCTGACCCTGTGGATGCTGAGCTATCTGGGGGTGACAAGGACCCGCTTCGGAATGTTGACCGTAGTGGGCATTACGTGCGCCTTTGCCATGCAGGTGACCATCAATGTTGCCATGACCATCGGCTTTCTGCCGGTGGTGGGTCTGCCGTTTCCCCTTCTCAGTTACGGGGGATCGTCACTGGTGGCCACGTATCTTGGGTTCGGCATTATTGCGGGGTATAGAAGGCGGAGAACGTAATTAGTTTCAAGCAGGTAAAAGCTGTCTCACGCTCGTTCGTCACACATATTATACTGCAGGCGTGGTGACTCACTCAAGCCGCAGAGATCGCAAAGAGTGCTCCCGGGACCTTGAAATTTAAAGGGTGCCGGCGAAACCCTAAAAGCACCCGAGAAGACAGTTCGTGACCCTGATTTTCTCCTCCCCCTCGTTACACACTTTCCCGATGAGCGACAGATGAACTCCCAGCTTTTCAGCGATGAGATGCGCATCTGCGCACGACAGAGTCCCATCGGCTGATTTTTCGAGGATAAAGTCTCTCAGTTTCTGTTCGTCCATTGTTTTTTCTCCTTAAATTAAGTCCCGTGTGCCGGGTTTGAATCCAAAATCCAAAAATAAGTACTGGTCATTGCGAGGAGTATCGAGGCAGACGAGAACGACGTGGCAATCCCGGATTGTCGAGGCCACCGTTTCATACGAGGCGCTTTACGACCAACGCAGTCTCTGCCTGCTGAGATCGCCACGCTCCAGCATGATTCCGGTCGCTCGCGATGACAATCGTTTGAAGCAGTCACCTCGACACTTCGTTACCTCGATACTCCGTTACTTAACATCGCCCTTACGCCCCCCGCCCATGCTCCCCCTCACCGTTTCCCCGGTTCTATCTCAGAAGCCATCTTGTAGATGGCCTGCCTGCTCTCCCCGGTAAGGTCGGCAAGGATAGAAGCTGTTCGTTTGGCGGACAGTCCTTCCTTCCGCAATGCCTGGACCGCCCTGTCAAGTTCCGCTGGTACTGATGGTGGTTCGCCTCCCTCCACCAACAGGGTGATCTCTCCTCTGACATCCCTGTTCCGAAGGCTGGCGGCAACCTCGGATGCCTTGCCGCGTAGAAACTCCTCATAGATCTTGGTAATTTCCCTTGCCACAACCACATTGCGGTCTCCGAGTATCTCCGAGAGATCTGAGAGGGTCGCGAGGATGCGTCGGGGGGATTCGTAGATGATAATGGAATAACCCGTAGCGGCCAATTCGAGCAACCGCCTCCTGCGTGCTGCCTGGCGCGCCGGCAAAAATCCCTCGAAAACGAACCTGTCCAAAGGTAAACCCGACACGCTCAGAGCCGCTGCAAGGGCACTCACACCTGGAATCGGCACAACCGTAATGCTCTTCTCCAGTGCCTCCTGTACAAGGTAATGCCCGGGATCGGACAGGCCAGGTGTCCCCGCGTCAGATACCAGGGCCACAGACTTTCCATCGAGAAGTTTTGTGGTGATGCTTTGAGCGGCCCGCTTCCTGTTTTCCTCCCTGTAACTTGTGACTGGTTTGCTGATATCCAGATGAGACAGAAGCTTGCGTGTCCGCCGTGTGTCCTCGGCAGCGACCAGATGCACGGATTTAAGCACATCTGACGCCCTGAGAGTCAGGTCGCTCAG
>QIEJ01000229.1 GCA_003228585.1 Pseudomonadota bacterium | reverse complement strand
CGGAGGGGATCCGGTGGACCATCTCCTCGCCGGTATCATCAACCCATTCAAGGACCTCGATAAATTGGCTCACTGTTTAACCTCCGTGCATACTCCGGGTCCTGTTTCTCGGGTCCCGAGCGGTTGAATCCGTGAACGTGAACAAGCCCGAGTCCGCACCCGAGGTTATCCAAAATCCAAGATCCAAAATCCAATATCAAGTGACAACCACAGCACCTACGCGCCTACTGTCCCCATTTTACTTCGTACTTCGAACATCAAATTACTGTTCTCAATCAACCTTCAAAAACCTTCTTCCTGTCCCTGAAGGACCTGTTCGCCGTTTCAATTCCCTTTTCCAGATCGGCCAGCCAGGATGGCCCAGCTTCAGAAGGATCCTGGTCAGGAACCAGGCCCTCAAGATTCTCCACCTCACTCAGAAGTTCCAGGTCATATTCGTATATTCTCTCAAGATCGTCCTCGTTGATGCCGGTTCCATCGAAAAATCCAGTGTAACCATAGGAGGCGTAGCGCAGTTCATCCTCAAGTTTCTCCAGCCGGGTGGAGATTCTGTCCAGAGCACCAATGGATTTCATTGCAGCCATATTTCCGGTTCGGGACAGGTCGGCAATGGTGGCTGCGATCTTTTCCCTGCAGTTCGCCACAGCCGCCGCGGCTTTCTCCCGTATCGCCTTGTCCGAATCTCTTCTCTTTTCCCTTTCCTGATAACCGGCTATTCCAGGCACGATCCGGGAAAGTTGTTCCAGAAGTTCAGCAACTTTTGAACGGGTCATTGTTTGCTCCCAGCTTATTGAGTTTTGAGTTTCAATCCAAAATCCAAGATCCAAAATCCAAAACAGAGCGTAGTCATTGCGAGAACCAACGGGACGAAGCAATCTCAGCAGGTCGAGGCAACCCGTCCAGACGAGGCGATTTGGGACTGAAGCGGGCTCGTATAGCTGAGATCGCTTCGCCAGCCAAGCAGCTCGCGATGACTGCATATTATCTTCGTTACCTCGATACTCCGATGCATGATTCCCCGTGTCTCCGTGTCCCCACGTCTCCGTGTCTGACTTCACGCCCCCTCGCCCATGCTCCCCCTCTCCCCCTCGCATCATCTCAGTATTACTTCACTGGCGATGCCTTGATCTTGACTTTCCCTTCCTCGCTTACGACTCTATAGCCAATTTTCTCACAGCCATATTTTTCTTTCAGCTCTCGTGTCTGTTTCTGAACCATTCTTCGCACCTTCGACATCTCGAGAGTTGTCTCACTACCAATCTTCCTGTATTCCCTGGTCAGCGCCTGGAACAGCTTATCCATCTGGTCACGGTCAACTTCGGGAGAGGAGATCTCGATAATGTCATCATTCGCGTCGTTCAGATCCGCGGCAGCTCCTTTTCGCCGTGGAACACGTCCTTCCTCAACCTCCCTCAGATTCCGCTGCCAGTAGTTGAGAAAAGTATTGTAACGGGAAACAATCTGCTGAATGCGGAATCTGAGAGCAGTGTTCGTCACGCTTGTGGTGGACATAAGTCTGATCTCTTTGGCCACATCCCGGGCAAGCTTTTCAGGGGGGAGCTTCTGGACGCCCATGAAATACTGATCGTACTGTGTTTTCAACCTGTGAATATCATTCTCGAGGATTTTTACTCTCTCTTCCATCTGAAAAGGATATCAGAGCACCTATTTCAATGCAAAGCTTATCAGAGATCAGAGGTCAGGGAATTCAATCCAAGACCCAAAATCCAAAATGATAATTCCATATTCCCTAGTTTCTGAACAGCACATGGGCGATGATTCCCGCCAGGGGAGGAAACATGAAGGTGCTGGCAATCCGTATGGCTGTCAGTCTCCACCCGAGGATCCCTATCTCCATGGGAAGGCGGGCTATGGCGTAGATAGACCACCCTGTGATGAAAGCAACCATGGTTCCCACCCCGGCTCCTGAGCGGTAAAGCCCGGCCGCCAGGGGAAGATTCACGAAAGGCCCTCCCGGCGTCAGTCCACCGGCAATTGAGCCGACAAGAATACCCCGGAGACCGGCCTCTGCGCCGACCCATTTGAGTATGACCTCCTTCGGGATCAGAATCTGGACCATACCCGCGACCAGGAATGCGAAAAAGAGCAGCGGCAGGATCTGGACGATCATCGTCATCGATATTTTTATCCCGGCAACATGCTGCCCCTGACCGCTCCTGTAGCCGATGTACAGAAGAACCACCGCCAATGCCGCAAAAATAGCAGTTGGAATAAGCATAGTGCTTTTTCTCCTCTTGTCTGACATCCGGTGCGTTTTCTCCTTTGAAGTTGTGCTGGATAGAATCCGGATAGAATACAGAAGACAGGAGACAGAAGACAGGAGGAAATCAAGAGCGGGTTTCAGGAGGCAAGTGGGGTATTTGTATCGAGGTATCGAAGTAATGAGATGTCGAGGTAACAGGGTAACGAAGTGGCGACCGTGCGACCATGCGAAGTAACTCGCTCAGTCGTAAAAGTCTCCAAGTCGCAAAGTCGTGACTCAGTAAGTTGGGATTGCCACGTCCCCTTCGACAAGCTCAGGGTCCTCGCAATGACTTCGATTCCTTTTGGATTTTGGATCTTGGATTTTGGATTGAGCACGTTGGACCTTGGATATTGGATTCAAAACCTGGAACCTGGAACTGAAAACCCGTTCACTCATTTTATATCGTGGCTGAACGAGTTTCCCTTGACAGCCCAGGCAAGGATTGAAATAATTCCTCGCTTTGGTTAGAGCATTTCAGTTGCGGTCCGCTTTCGACAGACGTTCTATGGAAAGGAGCCCTGATGCCGGAATCTGCCAGTCCATCCCTGATGACCGTCATCCTTGCGGCGGGCAAGGGAACGAGGATGGCTTCATCCCGGCCAAAGGTTCTCCATCAGTTGAGAGGCCGTCCCATGGCTTACTACGCACTGGATCTTGCCCGATCGATATCCTCCGACAGGATACTCATGGTTCTTGGACATGAGGCTGATATGGTCAGAGCCAATGTAGAGGACTCCTATCCCGGTGTTGAATATGTTGTCCAGGAACCTCAGCTGGGAACGGGCCATGCCCTGCTTCAATGCCTTTCACAGCTGGAAGGGTTCCATGGGAACGTACTCGTTCTTTCCGGTGACGTTCCGGCGTTAACCGCTGATAAACTTGAGAACCTTCTCAAAACTCAGATGAATAGCGAAGCTGAGGTGGCAATTCTCACATCATTTCTTCCGGACCCGACAGGCTATGGCAGAATAATCCGCAATCAGACCGAAGCTATCACAGCCATTCGTGAGCAGAAGGATCTGAATCCGGATGAGGAGAGCATCGGGGAGGTTAACATGGGAGTCTACCTCTTCAAGACCGCTTTTCTGGTCCGTGAGCTTCCCCTCCTCTCCAATGACAACGCCCAGGGGGAATACTACCTCACGGATCTTGTCCAGGCAGCGGCAGCAAGCGGGGAGACGGTTTCGGCATTCATCCTCAAGGATCCCGATGAAGCGCTGGGGATTAATACTTTATTGGAGCTTTCAGACATGGAGAAGCGTATGCGCGAAGACACTTTAAGGAAACTGCTGGAAGGGGGCGTCAGGATCATTGATCCTACCACCACCTATGTAGACGAATCGGTGGAGGTCGAAGCGGACGCAGTTCTTCATCCCATTACTTTCCTGTACGGGGCTACCAGGATCGGCTCCGGTACCGTTATTCATCCAGGTGCTGTTGTCACCGACTCAGTGATCGGAAGCGACGTGCAGATCCTGCCCTATTCGGTGATCAACGACTCCCGGATTGATGACAGGGCATCTGTGGGACCTTTTGCCCGGCTAAGGCCCGGTACTCATATAGGCCCTGAGGCGAAGATCGGAAATTTCGTCGAAGTCAAAAACGCCCATTTGGGAGAGGGGAGCAAGGTCTCTCATCTGACTTATGTCGGGGACGCGCAGCTTGGCAGGAACGTCAATGTTGGAGCCGGTTCCGTCACGTGCAACTATGATGGGTTCAGCAAACATCAGACGGTCATCGAAGACGGAGTTTTCGTCGGAAGCGGCACAATGATGGTTGCGCCTGTCGTCCTGGGCGCCAATTCCATAGTGGGCGCGGGATCGACCATCACGGAGGATGTTCCTCCCGACTCCCTCGCCCTTGGAAGGGCCCGCCAGGAGGTCAAAGAGGGATGGGCCAGGCGCTGGCGCGAGAAGATCACCGGAAAGGGGAACTCCTGATGTGCGGCATCGTGGGTTATGTGGGCTTCAGAAGCGCTCCTGATATCCTCATGGAGGGGCTCCGGCGCCTGGAATATCGTGGGTACGACTCCTCCGGACTGGCGGTTGTGGAAAGTGGAAGTCTTCATCTACGCCGATGTGTGGGAAAGATAAACGAACTGGGCAAGGCCCTTGCCGAGGAACCCCTCATTGGATCAGTTGGCATCGGACACACCAGATGGGCCACCCACGGCAAACCCACCGAGGAAAATGCCCACCCGCACCGAGACTGTTCCGGCAAACTGGTCGTCGTGCACAACGGCATCATTGAAAATTACCGCGACCTGCGAAACGGGCTGATCGATCGGGGACACACGATGGCCTCTGAGACTGACACAGAGGTCATTGCTCACCTCATTGAAGAATGTTACAGGAACGACCTCCTGGAGGCCGTCAGAGAGTGTCTGGGAAAGCTGGAGGGTGTCTATGCCCTTGTAACTCTCCACGCGGACCATCCCGAAACGCTGGTCATCGCGCGCAGCGGACCGCCGCTGGTTGTGGGCCTGGGTGAGGGCGAGATGTTCGTGGCATCGGACATACCGGCGGTCCTGCACCACACACGCCGGTTCATTTATCTCGACGATGGGCAGATCGGTGTCGTTGGCGCCGACTCAGTCCAGATTGTAGATGGTGATGGGAAGCGCGTGGAGCCTGACCCTGTAACTATTTCCTGGGACCCGATCATGGCTGAAAAAGGCGGGTACAGGCACTTCATGCAGAAGGAGATACACGAGCAGCCCGAAGCTCTGGCCGACACGATCCGGGGAAGGTATTTCGACAATGAGGAAGGGATTGCGCTGGACGAACTGGACCTTTCCGATTCGATGATCTCCGGCCTGGATCGTTGCGTACTTCTGGCATGCGGAACATCCTGGCATGCGGGACTGGTTGGCCAGTTCCTCATTGAGGAACTGGCCCGAATCCCGACAACTGTCGACTATGGCTCCGAGTTCCGCTATCGAAACCCTGTTGTCGGGGATCGCACCCTGGCTATTGCCATTACCCAGTCAGGGGAAACAGCCGACACTCTGGCAGCAATCAGGGAATGCAGGGAAAAAGGAGCAACGGTTCTGTCCATATGCAACGTGGTCGGCAGTATGGTGACCAGGGAGTCCGATGGCGTCATATATACCCACGCAGGGCCTGAGATCGGTGTCGCCTCCACAAAGGCCTTCACGACACAGCTTGCATGCCTGGTTCTTCTGGCTATCTATCTTGGAAGGCGGAGAAATGTTCTCGACCCGGCGCGCGCACAGGAGCTTATTGACCGTCTGATGGCCATTCCTCATCAGATAGAGCAGATCATTGACCTGGACGAGTCCATCGAACAGATGGCGGGCCATTACTATAAACACACCAATTTCCTTTATCTCGGACGCGGGATACATTTTCCCATCGCTCTGGAAGGAGCATTGAAACTCAAGGAGATCAGTTACATTCACGCGGAAGGTTATCCCGCCGGTGAGATGAAACACGGACCCATTGCTCTGATAGACGAGAACATGCCTGTGGTTTTCCTGGCTCCAAGGGACAGCGTCTATGAGAAGGTGCTGGGCAATCTGGAGGAGGTCAAGGCTAGAGGAGGAATAGTCATCGCGGTTGCGGACCACAGAGACGAATTCCTGTTGGAGAAAGCTGACCACCTGATTACTATTCCCCAGACGGATCCGCTTTTGACCCCCATTTTAGCCACTGTCCCTCTCCAGCTTTTCGCCTATCATGTGGCCGTACTCAAGGGAACCGACGTGGATCAGCCCAGGAATCTTGCCAAAAGCGTGACCGTTGAGTAGATCATGACAGCTAAAACAAAAATTAAATCACCATTTAAAATCAAACCTCTCAAAGAGTTTATCAGTGTCGAGGGAACCATAATGATCGCCCTTGCGATCTGCATAGGCTTTCTCGCGGGATTGGGGGCTGTCGGTTTTATCGCCCTGATCAAGCTCTTCAAGGGCGGCTTCTGGGGACACTGGGGCGGATACTCCGGATATATCGCCGGGGACATAACCAGTCTCCTCATCCCCCTGGTTCCCGCTCTCGGTGGACTGATGCTCGGCCCGATCTCGACCATTTTCCCATCCGAGGCCAAGGGACACGGGGTACCTGAGGTCATGGAATCGGTTGTTCTCAAGGGGGGGGTTCTAAAGATTCGAACGGTTGTCATCCGCGCCTTCGCATCCGCTATCTGCATAGGTTCCGGTGGATCGGCCGGGCGGGAGGGCCCCATCGCGCAGATTGGAAGCGCCATCGGGTCCTTTACAGGACAGATCTTCAAGATGTCCACCAACAATGTCAGGACACTGCTCGGCTGTGGAGCTGCCGGAGGGATCGCCGCCACATTCAACGCCCCCATCGCCGGTGTCCTCTTCGCCCTGGAGATCATCCTCGGTGACTGGCAGATAGCCACCTTCAGCCCGGTCATCATGTCTTCGGTCATTGCCACGACAACAGCCCGATACTTCATGGGAAACGAGTTGGCTTTCGAAGTGCCATTTTACCAGCTCGTTAATCCTGTTGAGATCATCTTCTACATAATTCTGGGCCTGTTAGCGGGCTTCGTCGCCCTGCTCTTCATCCATACACTGGACACGTTCGAGGAGTTTTTCGACCACAAGCTGAAGATCCATCCCTGGCTTAAACCGGCCTTGGGGGGATTGATCCTCGGCTGTATCGGCCTGGTTTTCCCTCAGATTTTCGGTAACGGTTACGGACCCATGGGACAGGCCCTTATGGGTAATATGGCCTTGAAAATGATGCTCGTATTGGTCTTTCTGAAGATCCTCGCCACTTCCATCACCCTGGGTTCAGGTGGATCAGGGGGTGTCTTTGCTCCATCCCTCTATATCGGGGCTATGATGGGGGGATCATTCGGGGCCCTTGTTCACTACCTCTTCCCATCTGTCACCGCCACCAAGGGAGCATATGCTCTGGTGGGTATGGGGGCCACAGTGGCCGCGGCGGCTCACGCCCCGCTGACCAATATCCTTATTCTTTTTGAACTGACCGGTGATTATCACATCATCCTTCCCATTATGGTCTCCTGCATCATGAGCTCACTGACAATACGCGCCCTTTCACCACATTCCATCTACTCTATTCGGCTCCATAAGAAAGGCATCACTATCGAAGCGGGTAAAGAGATTAGCATTCTGCAGTCAATAAGGGTGAGCAGCGCCATGACCCCGGAGGTCGAAGTAATTCAGGAGGATATGCAATTCACTGATGTCGTCCAGTATTTGCTCAACAGCAAACACTCCAGCTTCCCGGTAGTTGACCGCCAGGGGGATCTGATCGGGGCGCTTTCCTTTCAGGATGTACGCGAGCACGTGTTCGAGCCGCACCTTGAACACATTATCGTGGCCAGGGACCTGGCAACGCCCCATATCTCTACGGTTAAACCTTCCGACAACCTCAAGGACGCACTGTCTCTACTTGCTCACAAAGGCAGGAAAGGCAGGGATCTGGTTCTTGTGGTCGACCCGGGCAATCCGAAGAAACTGATTGGGATCCTCACCCGGAGGGACATCCTCACCTCATACAACAAGGCGATCTTCAAGTATGAGATCAACTGACTTATCCTTTTCCCTGGACGATCTGAATCCCAGCCAGAAAGACGCCGTAACAAGCACCGAAGGTCCTCTTCTCATTCTGGCAGGCGCCGGCAGCGGCAAAACCAGGGTCATCACATATCGCATTGCCTACCTCCTTGAGAAAAGGAAGGTTCCACCCTACGCCATCCTGGCCGTCACATTCACCAACAAGGCGGCCGGCGAGATGAGAGAGAGGGTCATCTCCCTGGCAGGCAAGCGGGGAAGGCCGGTCTGGATCTCCACCTTTCATTCGGCCTGTGTCCGGATCCTGCGCCAGCACGTGGAGAAACTGAATGTCAGCAGGCACTTCACCATCGCCGACGCCAACAGTTCCCTGAAACTTATCAAGGATATCCTCAAAGAGATGAACGTGGACGAGAAGGTTCTTTCCTCCCGCCGGGTCTCCTGGCTCATCAGCAGAGCGAAAAACTCCCTCGTCGGCCCGGAAAACATGTCAGAATTAGAAGAAGTCAAAAGGGACCACCTGTTAGAGAGGATGGTCCAGGCCTATCATATGTACGAAGAGCGGCTCCGGGGTTCTCACGTATTTGACTTCGATGATCTCCTGTTCTTCACCTACAGGCTCTTCGAAGAACATCCGGACGTCAGGAAGAGCTATGAAGATCTGCTTCACTACATCCTTGTCGATGAATACCAGGACACCAACCACGCCCAGTATCAGATAATCAGACAGCTTTCCACCCATCGGAGGAACCTGTGCGTCGTGGGTGACGATGACCAGAGCATCTACCGTTGGCGGGGAGCGGACATCACCAACATCCTCTCATTCGAACAGGACTATCCTGACGCCAAGGTTGTCTCCCTGATGGAGAATTACCGGTCAACGGGTCATATCCTGAAAGCCGCATCCTGTCTGATAAGTAAGAATATGGGGCGCAAGGAGAAAGAACTGGTGGCTGTACGCCCCGACGGTCTGAAGGTTTTAGCCTACTCATCTTTCGATGAGCGGGACGAGGCCGATTTCATCTCGGCCAATATCCTGGACCTTATGCGGCGGGAGGGTTTTTCCTCTAAAGATTTCGCCGTCTTTTATCGAATAAATGCCCAATCACGGTCTATAGAGGATTCCCTGAGGAGACAGAATATTCCCTACGCTATTGTGGGCGGCGTCCGTTTCTACGACCGCCTGGAGATCCGGGATCTCATCGCCTATCTGAGGTTTATCCTCAACCCTTCCGACTGGACCAGTTTCGAGAGGATTATCAACTCCCCTGGCCGCGGCATCGGCAAGGTAACCATGGACCGGATCCGCTCCGCTGCCGATCCGGAAACCACGCCAGAGGGGGCCGCAAAAAGAACCGTCGCGGCTGGAACTGTAAACAAAAAAACCGGCGCTTCCCTGCAGGCTTTTCTCAACACCATTACTGCCCTCAGGGAAAAGACCGAGCTTGTCAGCCTCGATGAGTTTGTCGTCTGCGTTCTGGAGGATACGGGATATCTGCCCGCCCTCCAGTCGGAAAACACGGACGAGTCGAGGACCAGGATCGAGAACCTTCAGGAGTTTCGCACCGTCGTAGATGATTTCCTGAAAAGTGAAATTTCTGAAGAATCCGTCAGTGGAACAGAGAAACTTTCGACGTTTCTCGACCAGATCTCACTGGTATCGGATATCGATTCGTGGGCTGACAAGGGGTCAACCGTCACCCTGATGACCCTTCATACCGCCAAAGGACTGGAATTTCCTGTGGTCTTTCTCTCCGGGATGGAGGAGGACCTGCTGCCCCACTATCATTCCCAGGGGGAACCGGCTGAACTGGAGGAGGAGAGAAGACTCTGCTATGTGGGTATGACCCGCTCCAAGGAGAGGCTCTTTCTGACGATGGCCAGAAGGAGAAGGCTTTTCGGCAAGTATGACAATGCCTTCCCCTCGAGGTTCTTTACCGACCTGCCTGAAGAGAATGTGGAGATGCACCAGGACACTCCCTTCCCCATCCCTGGCCTGATCCGAAAAGGGGGCATTCAGGCATCAGCAGGCGGTGAAACCATACCCATAAGCGAGTTTCACTACGAGCCGGAGCATGTGGATGGCGAGGAGACCCTCCCGCCGGGAACACAGGTCAGACATCCCATGTTCGGTGTCGGCCAGGTCATGTCTGTTGATGGCTCGGGGGGAGAAGCAAGAATCACGGTATATTTCCCCAAAGGGGGGAAGAAGAGGTTGATTGCCAAATACGCGAACCTGCAGGTTTTGTGACAGGAGTTTCAGGTTTCAAGGAACAGCGCATGTCATTGCGAGGAGTCACGCCAACGGCGTGACGACGCGGCAATCTCGTGAAAAGCTTCAATCGCAGAGTCGTTCGGAGTCAAAGTCTCGCTCTCCCAGTTCTCTTAAAATCAGGCTGTAAATAGGACGCATTCCTTAATCTTCCTCCCCCTCTTGTCCCGCCGTAGCTTTAGCGAAGGGGGATGAGGGGGGAGGACCGCTTGTCGGCCGAAGCCTCGGCGAAGGTCGGAGGTGGGGGTGAAAATTCAAAGAAGAGGAGCGTTATAAAAAGGGG
>QIEJ01000270.1 GCA_003228585.1 Pseudomonadota bacterium | reverse complement strand
GCTGCTTTATGGATAGCCTCCGCCTGGGTCGGATAAGGGTGGATAACGCCGGATATGGCACCGAGCCCCATCTTTGCCTGCATGGCCAGACTGATCTCGCTGATCATCTCCCCCGCGTGTCTCGCCACAATGGTGGCACCCAGTATTTTGTCCGTTCCCTTCTTTACGTGAATTTTCACCATTCCATCCTCTTCGCTGTCAACCAGAGCCCTGTCCACATCGCTCATGGGGATGGTAAAAGTCTGCACAGGTATTCCTTTTTTTTCGGCGTCGGCTTCGTACATTCCGACGTGGGCGATCTCCGGATCGGTGTAGGTGCACCAGGGAATGTTCATGGCGCCGGCTTTCTTGCGGCCCCAGAAGAGCGCGTTCTGAATCACGATGCGCGCTGAGACGTCTGCCGTGTGTGTGAACTTGTACTGCAGACAGATGTCCCCAGCCGCGTAGATCCTGGGGTTGGTAGTTCTGAGACGATCATCCACATGAACCCCGTTCCTGGGATCGTACTCGACACCCACCTTTTCCAGGTTGAGACCGTCAACATTGGGAACTCTCCCAACACCGACGATGATCTCGTCCACCGTCAACTGCTCCGGCTTCCCATCGCACTCCAGATGGAGGACCTTCCCGCCGCTGCCGGGTTCAACCTTCGCGATATTGCAGGACATAACAAGGTTGACCCCTTCTCTCCTGAAAGCACCCTCCACGATCCTTGCCGCGTCCCTGTCCTCCCTTGGCAGGATCTGAGGCCCCATCTCGAGGATGGACACCTCACACCCCAGCCGACTGAAGGTCTGGGCCAGCTCACACCCGAGGGGTCCGGCACCGATGACGGCCACCCTGTCGGGGCGTTCGGCCAGGGAGAACACCGTCTCGTTGGTTAGAAAACCAGATTCCTTCAGGCCTTCGATGGGAGGCTCAAACGCTCTGGCCCCGGTTGTGATTACCGCTTTTCTGAATCTCAACACCTTTTCATCCACCTGAACCGTGTCGGGCCCCGAAAAATGGCCGTCACCGATAAAGACGTCCACCCCCAGTTCATCCCTGTAACGCGCAGCCGAATCATTTGCGCTGATGGTGGACCTGATCCGGCGCATTCTCTCCATCACAGCTGGGAAATCGACCTCGGTGCCCGGGGGAACCTGAATGCCGAACCGCCCGGCATCTGCGACATCAGCCGCCGCGCGGGAGGAACGGATGAGGCATTTGGATGGAACACATCCGACATTCAGACAATCACCACCCATGAGGTTTCTCTCGATGAGGGCAACCTTCGCCCCCAGACCCGCGGCCCCGGCTGCTGTCACCAGCCCGGCAGTGCCGGCGCCGATGACCACCAGATTGTATTTCGCCGCCGGCTCCGGATTGACCCAGGTTTCGGGATGGACATTGGAGATCAGCTTCTCATTAAATTCGTCCAATGGTGAGATAATTGCTTTCTCATTCATCTGAGCTTCCCCTGTTCCCTTGATCCAGAGAACTGTTTTCAGTCTTAAGTCCTTCAACCCGGGTGGAAAGCGCTTTTTTCGCAATGCGCGTGATATAAACAGTCACCATAACCGTCGCGATCAACCCGACGACCTTCACCGCCAGCTGTGCGGGTGTCTGGCCGCCCTGATCCGTCCCCAGGGTAGCCAGGCTCCCTGCCAGAGACCCGAAATAGACGTACATCACCGTACCCGGCATCATTCCTATCCATGATGCAAAAAAATAGTCTCGCAAAGAGACTTTGGTAAGACCGTAGGCATAATTGAGCATGTTGAACGGAAACACGGGGGAAAGACGTGTCAATCCAACTATTTTCCACCCGGCTTCGCCAACCGCTTCGTCGATGGATTTGAATTTTTGATGGCCCTCCACCTTTCTCGCAACCCAGTCCCGAGTCAGATATCGCCCCACAAGAAAAGCGCATGTGGCGCCCAGAGTCGATGCTACCGACACGATGACGAAACCTTTGATCAGACCGTAAACAAAGCCTGCTCCCAGAGTTAAAATGGAACCGGGGAGGGAGAGAACTGTGGCGAGCACGTAGATGACTGTGAAAACCACCGGGCCGAGGGGTCCCAGATCCTGCATCCAGTTCAGAGAATTCAGAAAAAGTACCTGAAAAAAGGCACGCTTATAGATGAAAACCGCAATGAAAATAACAATGAGAGCGATCGCAGTAATTCTGGCAACCTTACCGCGGTTCCCGGGTTTATCCCCTGAGTCCGAATCCTGGTTCACTGGTCTTTCCCTTTTATCTCACGCCCGTTAGTTTTGCACGCTTCTGTTTTCGCATATAGCTATAGTCTGCCGTTCGTTACGAAACGATTCGCAATGATCAAAAAGGGGTCTTTCGGGTGAATCGCGAAGTGAAGCTGATTTTCTGCGAAACCGAGCGAGTCAGCCCGAAAGTCCCCGTTTCATTGCGTTTCTGTTTATGCTTTATCCTGTGAGCAACGCCCCACCGCACGATGACCCGCAGCCCGCAGTGCACCCAAAGCAGTGAGAACCGGTTACGATGCGGCGGCTTGCTACCGAAGAAAGGTCGAACTCATCTATGTGGTCCGGCGCGCCGTGATTCATGGAATAACCAAGAGCCAGATTGAAATCGCAGTCATAAAGCGATCCGTCCCAGGCGACACTGATCTGGGTCCGGCACATCAGCCCATCCACTGTTTCCAGATTGAAGGATTTTCGAAGCAACATGAAATATTCCCCGTCTTCATTTCGCTGACGCAGGGTTTCCTGAAACCGGCCAATGGGCATGTTCGTTATAGTCAACAGTCTGGTAAACCTGATGCCGAACCGCTCACCAAGCTCCCTCCTGTAGGCTTGTTCCAGGGCCGACTGGTCGCCAGGCAGAAAAGCTCCTCCCGGGTTGTATACAAGATTGAGAACCAGGGTCGGGTCCACACCATAACTCAGGTCGTTAAGCCGTTTAATTGCCTCGACACTGCGCTCGTAAACCATCTCTCCGCGCTGGGCATTGACGTTCTCTTCAAGATAACAGGGCATTGATGCGACCAGCTGAACCTCATTATCCCTGAAAAACTCAGCCATGTCCTCAAGGCCCGGCTCGAGAAGAGCGGTCAGGTTGGTACGAACCTGAACCTTGTGGCCGTCTTTCCTCAGCTCTTCAACAAATGGTTTCAGGTCAGGGTTTACCTCAGGGGCGCCGCCGGTGATGTCAACGAACCGGGGTTGGACCCTCGCGGCGACATCGAGGACCCGTTTCATCATGGACCATTTCATGACCTCATCACGGTCTGGAGAAGCTCCCAGGTGGCAGTGGCTGCATGCCTGGTTGCACATCAATCCTATGTTGACCTGGATAACATCGACACCGCTGGCATAAAGACCATCCTCCATGCCACCGGTCACCTGAAACTCAAACTGGTTCATCATGGTACCTCCACAGAACTGACAAGCTTAAAATCCGGGATGATGGAAATAACGATAATATCTACAGTCTATCTCATTTTAAAATATCCGCCACACATGAAGAAATCAACATCCTATCTCCCTGGATCATGGAAATCATAACATTTCCATAACATTTCCCGGCACAGCGGTTTTTTCATTGAGCTGGTGTTATACTGAATTCAGGGTATAGGGAACCAGGGGACTTCGTGCACGTGCCCGTAAACGTACCCGTGAACGGAGTTTTCAAAACCAGGGTTCGTTCACGGGCTCGTTCACATTTACGGATTATGGACGGCTCGGAACCCGGTACCATAGTAAAGGAGAACACTTTTGAAGATCGCCGTTGGGGCGGATCACGCCGGTTACTCCCTGAAGGAAGATGTCCTGAACGAGATCATCAAACTTGGACATCAGGGGATCGACCTTGGAACCAACAGCTCTGAACCTGTGGACTACCCCGATTTCGCAGAGGCGTTGGGGGAAGCAGTTGCCAGGGGGGATGCGGACAGGGGGATCCTCGTTTGCGGCAGTGGAGTTGGAGTCTCGGTGGCAGCTAACAAGATCCCGGATATCAGGGCTGGCCTTTGCCATGACACCTATTCGGCTCATCAGGGCGTGGAGCACGACGATATGAATGTCCTGGTCATGGGTGCCAGGGTTATCGGGCCCGAACTCGCCCGGGAGTTGGTAAAGACTTTCCTCAAGGCCGAATTCTCCGGTGAGGAGCGGCACGTCAGGCGGTTGGAGAAAGTTAAAGCGATTGAACGCAAGTATCGAAGGTGATTACTTATTACTTTATTCCAGGGAGCAACCATGAACAACATCCGTAAAACATATGAACTCGGCCAATCTATCTGGCTGGACTATATCCGCCGTTCATTCCTTCTCTCGGGGGATCTTGGAGAACTCATCGGCATGGGCCTTGCCGGGATGACCTCCAACCCGACCATTTTTGAGAAGGCCATTACGGGCAGTTCCGATTACGATGCTGACCTGAGAGATATGGCCGTTTCAGGTAAATCCATAGAAGAAATATACGATGCACTGACCCGGAAGGACATAGCCCTTGCCGCCGACCTTTTACGTCCGGTGTACGAGGCCACCGACAGAGCTGATGGGTTCGTAAGTCTCGAAGTCAATCCCCTCATGGCGGCAGACACCCAGAGCACCATTCGCGAGGGTGTCAGATTATTCCGCTCGCTGGAGCGGCCCAACGTCATGATAAAGGTCCCCGCCACCCCTGAAGGCCGAGGCGCCATTGAGGCTCTGATCGCTGAGGGCATTAACGTCAACGTCACTCTGATCTTTTCCCTGGATCAATACCGGATGGCGGCAGATGCCTACATCTCAGGATTGAGGAAACTGATTGCCGGAGGAGGGGATCCGGCCGGCATCGCTTCTGTGGCCTCTTTCTTCGTCAGCAGGGTGGACACCGTTGTGGATGGGAAACTGGAGGAGATCGGCTTATCCGAGCCGCAGGGGAAGACGGCAATCGCCAACGTAAAGCTGGCCTACAAGGAATTCAAACGGATCTTCAGCGGACCTGTCTGGGAAGAGCTCTCCTCAAAGGGAGCCCGGGTGCAGCGCCCGCTGTGGGCAAGCACCGGCACGAAAAACCCCGCTTATCCGGATACCCTCTACGTGGACGATCTCATCGGGCCGGACACGGTCAACACGCTTCCAACGGCAACCCTTCATGCTTTTATCGACCACGGAACCGTTTCCCAGACCCTGGAAAAAGGGGTTCACGAGGCCAGTGAGCATCTCGAAAACATCCGCCGCCTTGGAATCAACATCGATACAGTCACAGGGACACTGTTGGAAAAGGGAGTGGAAAGTTTTTCCGATTCGTTCAGATCTCTCATGGACGGGATTGCTCTCAAATATGATGAGCTTATGGGACACGAAGAAGCGATCACTTTCAGACTGGGACCCTGGAGTAACATCGTGAAAGGGGCTCTCGGCAGCCTGAAGAAAGACCGGGTCATGGCCCGAATCTGGGACCATGACCACACGGTGTGGAAACCCGAACCGGATGAGATCACCAACCGGCTCGGCTGGCTGGACAGTCCGGATAACATGTCCGGTGTTGTCCCTCAGATCGTCGACGTGGTGAACCACGTCCGTGAGGCCGGTTACACCCGGGCGCTTCTCCTGGGGATGGGCGGTTCGAGTCTTGCCCCTGAGGTATTCCGGGAAACATTCGGCGTGGCTGACGGGTATCCGGATCTTTCAGTTCTGGACAGTACCGATCCGGCAGCGGTTATTGAACAGGCCAAGGTTCATGATCCTGCAAAGACCCTCTTTGTCGTATCGACAAAATCCGGGACAACTGCCGAGACACTGTCATTTCTTAAATACTTCTATAAAAGGACCGTGGACACCGTCGGATCTGATCGCGCCGGCGAACACTTTATCGCAATTACCGATCCAGAAAGCCCCCTGGAAAAAACAGCCAGGGAATATGATTTTCGGCATGTTTTTATCAACGACCCGAACATCGGAGGAAGATATTCGGCTCTTTCCTACTTTGGCCTGGTACCCGCCGCCCTGGTGGGGGTCGACCTTCCCGCCTTGCTGGAAAGGGCTCGTACCCTGGCTGTTAACTGCGAGGCCGCAAACTGTCCTGTTGACGGCGACAACTCCGGCGCCAAACTTGGTGCGGTCATGGGAGAACTGTCCAAACATGGTGTGGACAAACTGACCGTTCTCACCTCGCCCGCCATATCAATTTTTGGAGCGTGGCTGGAACAATTACTGGCCGAGAGTACGGGTAAGGAGGGCAAAGGTATTTTACCTGTTGTAGCGGAGACTCCCGGACCGATGGATGTATACGGTAAGGACCGTTTGTTCGCATATCTTCGTCTTCAAGGAGATGACACCCATGATGATCTCGTCGATGACCTGGTCGCCAATGGGCACCCCGTTTGCCGGATCAACCTTAAAGATATCTACGACATGGGTGGTGAGTTCTTCCGGTGGGAGATGGCGACGGCCGTAGCCGGGCACATTATGGGGATCAACCCTTTCGACCAGCCCAATGTCGAGTCTGCCAAAATCCAGGCCCGCAGGATGCTCGATGAGTACGGGAAGACAGGTAAGCTCCCCGAAGCTGAGCCCCTCCTCGAGACCGATGGCATAACAGTTTACTCTGACCTGAAGGGGAATGAGATAGATGAGATCATCAACAGCTTCCTGTCTCAGGCCGGGCCGGACAACTACGCTGCCATTCAGGCCTATATCAATCCCGCCACCGAAGCCTCCAGTGCCCTGAACATCTTGCGCCTGAAAATCCGTGACAGGTTAAAGATAGCCGCCACTCTGGGTTTCGGCCCCCGGTTCCTCCACTCCACTGGTCAGATTCACAAAGGGGACGGTGGCAAGGGCTTGTTCATTCAGATAACGGCCGAAGACATAATGGACATTCCCATCCCCGATGAATTGGGGTCATCGACTTCCGACGTCTCCTTCGGAATACTGAAAGCCACCCAGGCCATGGGTGACAGACAGGCTCTCCTTGATGCCGGCAGACGGGTGATCCGTTTTCACATTACCGGCGACATCACCGCCGGGATTAATCGGATAACAGAAAGCATCCTTTGAGTTTCCAATACTGGTATATGTTTCCCGTCTCTATCCTGGTGGCCACCACCGCAATGGCATCAGGAGTCGGGGGGGCGACTTTTTTCTCGCCCATCTTCATCCTGGTTCTTCGTCTGGATCCCGATGTGGCCATTGGAACAGCCCTGATCACAGAGGTTTTCGGGTTCGCCAGCGGTCTGTTCGCATATGCAAGGAAGAAGGTCATCGATTTCAAATTGGGATTTGCTCTTCTGACGGCCACTGTCCCACTGGCGATCCTGGGAACCGTTGTCGCCGGTGTGATCTCCCCCGATATTCTCAAGGTGATCCTGGGCATGGGACTGATAGCTGTTGCCTTGAGCTTTCTCAGGACACCTGAGAGGGAGGACGTCCGGATGATGGACGCGTCAATCGAAACTCAATATGGTGGCGACAAAGCCGAAACAGTCCTGCAAGCGGCCAACGGGGAACAGATACGATACACCGTATGCAATCGGACCGAGGGCAGAATAATCGCGGGGATCGGCGGGTTGTTTGTCGGGATGATCTCAACCGGACTGGGGGAGTTGAACGGATATTTTCTCCTTCAACGCTGCCGGGTACCGAGCCAGGTTTCCGTGGCCACCAGCGTTTTCGTTGTCGCTGTGACTGCCCTTTCCGCATCCGGAGGGCACCTGGTCCGTTTTATCGCTCTTGGCGGGGACACGCTTACAACCGTCCTCGGCATCGCTGTGTTCACCCTCCCTGGAGTCGTCATCGGAGCTCAACTCGGATCTCTGCTCAGCGAGCACATTCCGCAAAAGATCATGGAGAGGTCGTTGGGGATCCTGTTTATTATCGTTGCCATTTTTACTTTGGGGGAGGTTTTTTTGTGAAATTGGAGTGAAGATGCTTCTCGCGGGCGACATAGGAGGAACCAAAACCACTCTGGGTGTCTTCACTCCGGAGGACGGCCCGTTTTCGCCCCTGGCGGAGTCCACCTGTCAAAGCGGTGATTACCCGGGCCTCGAGGTTATGGCCGCGGATTTCCTCAAGAAGACCGGTCTTAAGGTTAATACGGGCAGCTTCGGGATCGCGGGTCCTGTGGTGGACGGGCGGACTGTCCCCAGCAACCTGCCCTGGCTGGTCGACCAGGAAGCGCTGGCCGCGGCTTTAAACCTGTCCACTGTGCGGATCTTCAACGATCTGGAGGCCATCGCCCAGGGCGTCCTCCATCTGAGGGACACGGATATCCACACCCTTAATGTGGGCTCGGCAAAACCGGAAGGAACCCTGGCTGTCGTCGCTCCTGGAACCGGGCTTGGAGAAGCCTATATGACCTGGGACAGTGAGCGTTACCGGATACATCCATCTGAGGGCGGTCACTCTGACTTTTCCCCTTCAACCCCCACCCAGATCGAACTTCTCGCTTACCTCTCGAAATCCCATGGTCACGTGAGCTGTGAAATGGTCTGCTCCGGCACAGGCATTCCGAACATCTATTCCTTCCTGATGGACCGAGGTGAAATGGAGGTTCCGGCCTGGCTGTCTGAAGAACTGACTGAAGCATCGGATCCCACACCCATTATCATCAATGCCGCTCTCAATCCGGAAATAAAATGCACCATTTGCACTGAAACTCTCGAGACTTTCATCTCCATCCTCGGCGCTGAAGCGGGAAACCTGGCCCTGACCGTGATGGCAACCGGAGGGGTCTACCTTGGGGGCGGCATCCCTCCCCGTATCCTGACAGCGCTTCAATCAGGCTCTTTTATGGAAGCGTTTGTCCGCAAGGGACGGATGACCGGCATCATGAAAGGTATTCCGGTTCACGTTATCATGAACCCGAAAACCGCCCTCATCGGGGCGGCGATTACAGGGCTGGAAAGAATGGGAGAGAAGCCGAATAACAGTGATGATGAACCTGATTGGCTGCGCTTTTCGCATTAAGAGGAGAGACAGGGCGCAGGTCTCAGGGCTCAGGGCGTGGGAACGATACGGAGGCAAGCGATCGTCATCGCGAGTGACCTGAATTATATGGGAGCGTGGCGATCCCAGCTATACGAAACTGTTGCAGTCGCAAAACATCTCGTCCCAACAGATGGCCTCGACAATCCGAGATTGCCACGACGCCCTCGACCAGACTCGATGCTCCTCGCAATGACAGACGATTATCTTCGTTCTTTGCACTTTGATCTTTGAGGATTTCCGAAAGCCGATAACGCCGCAGATTGCCTGTTATCGCAGCCGCATAGGGGACTAAAATGAAATATGACGCGATAATAATAGGCAGCGGTCAGGGAGGCAACCCGCTGGCAGTTGAGTACGCCGTATCGGGCTTTAAGACCGCTCTGGTGGAAAGGAAACACATCGGCGGGTCGTGCGTCAATGTGGGATGCACCCCCACAAAGACCATGGAGGCCAGTGCCAGAGTTGCCCACCTGGTTCACAGGGCCAATGACTACGGTGTTCACTTCAACGGCACGGTCCAGGTGGACATGGAAAGAGTGCGCCAGAGGAAGAGAGATATCGTTTCCAGTTTCAGCGGAGGCGACAGAGCCAAACTGAAGCGAAAGGGTGTTAACCTCATCATGGGGGAGGCCAGCTTCACCGGCCCAAAGGAGATCGAGGTGGCCCTGAACGATGGCGGAACCCATCGGATCTCGGGTGACAGGATCTTCATCGACACCGGTACCCGCCCGGCTGTTCCCGAGATCGAGGGATTGAAAAGCTGCGCAATGCTAAACAACGAATCCATAATGGAACTGGACACAGTTCCGGAGCATCTCCTTGTCATAGGAGGAGGTTATGTGGGCGTTGAGTTCGCCCGGATGTTCCAGCGGTTCGGTTCCCAGGTAACCATCGTCCACAGCTGCGATTATCTTTTATGCAGGGAGGACGAGGACGTGGCCGAGGCCATCCAGGACATTTTCCGTGAGGATGGAATCCGCCTTGTTCTCAATGCCGAAACGACAGAGGCCCGTCAGGATGACAACGGTTCCATCCACCTGACGGTGAGTTCGGCGGAGGGGGAGGAAGTCATCTCTGGAACGCATCTTCTTGTTGCCACCGGACGCACACCCAACACCGACATGCTCAACCTCGAGGCTGCCGGCATTGAAACGGATGATCACGGCTTTGTCAAAACGGACGAAAAACTCAGGACTACCGCCCCGGACATCTTCGCCCTTGGAGACGTCAAGGGTGGTCCGGCCTTTACACACATAGCCTACGACGACTACCGGGTGATCAAAGCCAACCTGATGGAGGGGTCCGACGTCACCATCTCGGACCGCATCCTGCCCTACGTGGTCTTCATCGACCCGCAGCTCGGGAGAGTCGGTCTAACCGAGAAAGAGGCCACGGAAAGGGGACTCACCTTCAAGGTTGTCAAGATGCCCATGACCTACGTGGCACGGGCCCTGGAGACGGACGGGGATTTCTGAAGGCCCTGGTCGACACCGGCACGGGGCGTATTTCAGGTTTCGCGGCTCTCAGTGTGGAAGGCGGAGAACTCATGGCCGTGATCCAGATGGCCATGATGGGAGGGATAACGTACAAGACCCTGAAGAACACCATCTTCGCTCACCCAACTTTAGCCGAGTCTCTTAACAACCTTTTCGGTCTGGTGGATCGTTAGTCAGTGCGCAGGGCGCAGGGCGGTTGAAACAGATAAAGGGAAGATACGCAGTCATTGCGAATCACGCCGTTTGCGTGATGAAGCAATCTCGGCAAGACGAGACTGTTTCGGTCGCTGTGCTCCCTGAGATTGCCACGTCGGCCTCAGCTTACAGGCCGCCTCGCAATGACAACCTCTTTTTCTTTGGTCTTTGGAATCTGAAATTTGAAATCTGGAATAACCTAAAAACCGATGTCCAAAATCTTCGAACAGTACGTTGACAAGGCGAAACAGATACTCGCCGACAACTGGACCGGCTCTTACACCAGGCCGTCTCCTGCCCTTTACCCCCATCAGTGGAACTGGGACTCCGGGTTCATCGCCATCGGCAAGGCCCATTACGACACCGAAACGGCAATCTCTGAGATCGAGAGTCTGTTCCAGGCTCAGTGGGCCAACGGGATGGTACCCCAGATCGTCTTCAATCCTGATGTCCTGGGGCACTACTTCCCGGAACCCGAATTCTGGCAGACGGAACGGTCACCGGACGCACCCGAAGGGAAACTGACGTCGGGCATCACCATGCCGCCGGTCCAGGCCATCGCCGTGGAACATATCTATGAGCATGCCGATG
>QIEJ01000190.1 GCA_003228585.1 Pseudomonadota bacterium | reverse complement strand
TCCCTTGGAATGCCCGCAATTACTTGATTTACGGCACGATTGCATTTGACATGGTAGAGCAAATATAGGATAATCCGCCACCGTTCGAGGAAGAATAATTCTAAGGAGGAATACCAGAGGATGATGATGGAAGAAAAGAACTCCCTCACAGATCAGGAACCTGATGGGGGGGTGCCCGCGGAGACGGTTGATATTGACAATGACGACGTAGAGGAAGAGGAGGATTTCGCTCAACTCTACGAGGACAGTATTAAGGACCTCAAGGAGCGTGAGGTTGTAACCGGCTCGGTAATCGGTATTTCCGAGGACGGTGTTCTGGTGGATGTAGGTTATAAGTCCGAAGGGATAATACCCAGCAGCCAGTTTGAGGATGAAAACGGTGAGATAACTGTTGCCGTTGGGGACCAGGTTGAGGTTTTCCTTGAGAAAAAAGAGGATTCAGAGGGCCTGATCTATCTGTCCAAGGAAAAGGCAGACAAGATGAAGGTCTGGAACGATATCGGCAAGGCCTACGATGAGAACGAACCGATTCTCGGCAGGATCATCTCCCGCATTAAGGGTGGGTTGACTGTCGATATTGGCGTAAAGGCGTTTCTGCCAGGGTCTCAGGTCGATATCAGGCCCATCAGGAACCTCGACCGTCTGGTTAACGAGGAGTTCTACTTTAAAATCATCAAGTTCAATCCCAGAAGGGGAAATGTCGTTCTCTCACGAAGGGTCCTGCTGGAGCAGGAGAGAGAGAGCAAGAAGGAAGAAACCCTGAAAATACTTAAGGAAGACAGTGTCATGGAGGGGGTGGTCAAGAATATCACCGATTATGGGGCTTTTATCGATCTTGGTGGTATTGACGGCCTGCTTCACATTACGGACCTTTCCTGGGGACGCTTGCAGCATCCTTCCGAGATCCTCACTGTCGGCGAGAAGATCAATGTCAAGGTCCTCAAATTTGACAGGGACAAGGAGAGGGTTTCCCTGGGGATGAAGCAGCTGACCGAGGATCCATGGGAAGCTGTCCCCGGCAGATACCCAGTGGGTTCCCAGGTGCAGGGGAAGGTTGTCAGCATTACCGATTACGGGGCCTTCGTGAAGTTGGAGGATGGAGTTGAGGGCCTGGTTCATATCTCCGAGATGACCTGGAACAGGAAGATCAAACACCCGTCAAAGCTTGTGGAAATAGGTGATCTGGTAGACGCAGAGGTCCTGAGCATCGACCCCGAGAACCGCAGGATCTCCCTCGGGATGAAGCAGGTAGAGCCCAATCCATGGGAGGTGGTTGCCGAGAAATATCCCACGGGAAGCATTATTGAGGGGAAAGTGAGAACCCTGACTGATTTTGGTGCTTTCGTAGGTCTCGAGGAGGGCATTGACGGACTCATCCATGTCAGCGACATGTCGTGGATCCAGAAGGTCAATCATCCTACGGAGCTCCTGAAGAAGGGTGATAGTGTAAAGGCTGTTGTTCTCAGCGTGGACAAGGCAAGGGAGAGACTATCCCTGGGCCTGAAACAGCTTACTCCCAATCCGTGGGAGGAAATAGAGGCAAAATTCCCGGTTGGTTCGACTGTCGTAGGCAAGGTCGTCAGTCATGCCGATTTCGGGACCTTTGTTCAGGTAATGGACGGGATTGAAGGTTTGATCCACGTATCGGAGATGGGGCTCGATGAAGGACAGAACTCGGAAGATGTTTATCCGCCAGATTCGGAGGTTAAGGTAAAGGTTCTGAGCGTTGACCCTGAGGAGAGAAAAGTAAGCCTGAGCATTTCCGCTATCAAGGCGGGGTCAGACTCCAGTCCTTATACATCCTATCTGAACAGCAGCGATGGTGGAGGTACACTTGGGGATATCCTTGGCGAGAGCCTCGCAGCGCAGAGGCCAGACGGGGACCAGCCCGAAGAGGATGCCGTGCTGCAGGATAGCGCTGACGCAGGTGAGACCCCTTCGGCGGAAACGGTGGAGGATACAGAAGTAGAAGTAGAAGAAACGCCGGAGGAGGAACTTGCAGCACAGGTTGCCTCAGAGGAAGACACCGTGACGAAAGAACAGACTGAAACGGTTGAGGAGCCGGATGAAGAGGAACCAGCTACCGAACCAGCTACCGAGGAGGAACCAGCCGAAGAGGTTGAGGTTGAGGAAGAGGAAGAGGAAGAGGAAAAGACCTCCTGACTCGTGTATCGTTAACGAAATCGAAGCCGTGGATCCCATGTTTATTGATTAGGGGTTCACGGTTTTTTTATGGGTTGTGCTATAGTACTAAGGACTAAGTACTACGTACTATGTACAAAGGACTAACCTTGACAGTGTCGCAAAAAGTCCAGGCGGGACTTTTTGCTCCTCGGAAAGCGAAAAGCGCGGTTTTCGCTTTCCTTACAAATCAATGACTTGGATCATCTGTCATTGATTTGGGCACCCTGTACGGGGTGCGTTGATGACTTTTTGCGAAGCCATCAACCTTAGCACCTAGAACTTAGTACCTAGTACTAAATAGAAGCCGGGAGAAACGCTATGAGCAGGGGAATGAAGGTGTTTGCTGTGGTAATCGGGCTGTCGATCCTGTCAGCGTTCCTTATGGGTCTTTTGAGCAGGAGTTCCTCAGGGATCTTTGGCAAGGAGGCTCTTGGCTTATTGAAGATCGAAGGGATCATTGTTGACGTGGATTGGTATATGGAGCAGGTGAAATCCCTTCGGGAGAATCAATCGGTCCGCGCAGTGGTCCTGAGAATAAACAGCCCCGGGGGGGCTGTAGCACCAACCCAGGAACTTTACGATGAACTTCTGAAACTCAGGGAGGATAAACCTCTCGTGGTCTCCATGGGGACTGTAGCTGCCTCCGGAGGTTACTACCTGAGCAGTGCGGCCGATTGGATCGTTTCCAATCCCGGAACCCTGACCGGCAGCATCGGCGTAATCATGGAGTTCACAAACCTCGAGGAAATGTTCGGAAAACTTGGCATCAAGAGCGAGACCATAAAGAGTGGAGAGTACAAGGACATGGGTTCTCCCTTCCGGGAATTGACAGCGAACGAGAGAAATCTTCTCACAGACATGGTGATGGACATCAGGGAGCAGTTCGTCGAGGCGGTGGTGGAGGGAAGACAGCTGAAGTACGAGGATGTTGACCCCTATTTCGACGGGAGGGTGTTTTCGGGACGACAGGCCCTCGAGATAGGTCTTGTGGACGAACTGGGAAATATCAACGTGGCACTGGAAAAAGCGGCAGAGCTGGCAGGCCTTCCCAGGGTTCCATCCCAGATCATCCAACCGGAGAAGCGGGAACGGGGGCTGTTCTCCATTTTGTTTGGACGCTCCTTTTCCGACAGGGTGAATGCCGTGATCGAGAGATTAGGCGGCAACGGATACGGAAGCGCTCGCGAATTCCAGTTGTGGAGAGCATTTTAAACATTAGTTCCAGGTTCCACGTTTCAGGAAATAAAACTGGTTGTCTGGTTGATTTTCCCACATACATATCGGCCATTCTAGAATAATCTGCTTCGGAAATGCGGTTTTATTATTAGTGTTGTGTGCTTTGTCGGTTTTCCACTTGAAATCTGAGACATGAAACTTGAAACTATATTTTTCTCTAAGACCTTGACTTTCAACGTTTTTTTGTTTAGCCTTTGACATGTTAGGGTTGATATATTTTTTTTAAGGAGGGACCATGACCAAGGCTGAGCTCATTGACGCTCTGGTGGACAGAATCGACAGGCTGACCAAGAAGGAAGCCGAACTCATCGTTAATGTTGTTTTGGGAAGTATTGCGAGTTCTCTCGCCACAGGGGACAAGGTGGAACTCAGGGGATTCGGAAGTTTCAAGGTCAAGGAGCGAAGGGCCCGGGAAGGACGAAACCCGAAGACCGGGGCGAGGGTCTCCGTTGAAGCAAAAAGGGTCCCCTATTTTAAAGCCGGGAAGGAACTCAGGGACAGGGTGAACTCCTGAGAACAGACGACAGACAATCCAGGCAAAAAATATAGCGCGGGGCCGTTTATATTACAGGCCCTGCTTTTTTATGCAGATTTCATCATAAAGGCTCTACCTCACGCAAAGCTCGCAAAGCACGCAAAGAAGTGCTTGGGTTAGGGTTAATAATCAAAAGATCTAAGGTTTTCTTGGCGTTCTTGGCGAGCTTGAGTGAGCACAGCGAACGGGCGAGAGAAAATTTTGGATCTTGGATTTTGGATCTTGGATTCAAGCTTACAGCACCACTTTACATTTACTTACCCGAGTGTAAAATAAAGCCCAAATAATTTACTGCGGGAGGAAGTATGGCTGGTCATTCCAAGTGGGCTAATATCAAAAGACGCAAGGGTGCTCAGGATGCCCAAAGAGGCAAGATTTTTTCCAAGCTGAACAAGGAGATTATGGTCGCTGCCAAAATGGGAGGAGGGGATCCCGATGCCAACCCTCGGTTGAGGCTTGCGATAGCGAAAGCCAAGTCCGCCAATATGCCCAGAGATACCGTTGAAAGGGCCATCAAGAAGGGAACCGGGAATCTGGACGGCGTCAATTATGAGGAGGTTTCCTATGAGGGGTATGGGCCTGCCGGCGTAGCAATTCTGGTTGAAGTGCTGACGGATAACCGCAAGAGAACGGTGTCCGATGTCAGACACGCCTTCTCCAAATACAACGGGAACCTGGGTGAGACCGGTTGTGTTGCCTGGATGTTCCAGATGACTTCCTATTTCGTATTTTCTGTTGACGAGGTTGATGGCGACAGACTTGTCGAGGTAGCCCTTGAGGCCGGTGTTAATGACATCAGCGAGGAGGATGGCGAGATCGAGGTGACCGCGGCTCCCGAAAACTTCCAGACGATCAAGGATATTTTTGACAGGGAGGGACTCGGCTACCAGGTGGCCGAGGTAACCATGATTCCACAGAATACGATCTCTCTGGAAGGTAAACAGGCTGAGCAGGCATTAAAGCTGGTCGAGGCGTTAGAAGAGAGCGACGACGTTCAGAAGGTCTATGCCAATTTTGACATCCCGGAAGATGTTATGGAATCTATTCAGTAAGGAAATGAGAGTCCTTGGAATCGATCCCAGCCTCAGATCAACGGGTTATGCTGTCCTGGAAGGAGATCGGAAACAACAGGCGGTTTTAGAGTTTGGATTAATTAAGACAAAGACCGGGGAACCCCTGGAAGCCTCCCTCACCCACATCGCCGAGTCCCTGGAAAATATTCTCGTGCAGCACAAGCCCGACATCCTGGCTATAGAGGATATCTTTACTGCCAGGAACATTCGCGTCGCTCTTCAGCTTGGTCATGTAAGGGGAGTTGTTATAGTCGTATGCCGGCGTTCCGGCCTGGCTGCGGCTGGGTATTCCGCAACGAGGATCAAGGAAACCGTTGCCGGCTACGGTCGCGCCGACAAAAAACAGATCCAGCACATGGTTACCAGGACTTTGGAGCTACCTGAGGAACCTCCATCAGATGCGGCCGACGCCATGGCCGCTGCTTTGACACACTTTTTCTGGAGTTTACCAGGGGGTTACGGGTGATTGCTCTTGTTAAAGGCGTACTCGTTAGAAAAGACCCGGCAGGGACCGTTGTTGTGGATTCAGGTTCAGTCGGATACCGGATTTTTGTCTCCCTGACCACCCTGCTCGCCTTACCCGGCGAAGGGGAGGCTGTAACCCTTAACACGATCACCGTGGTAAGGGACGACGCGATGCACCTGTACGGGTTTGCCGGTCTTGACGAGATGGAGCTGTTCAATCTTCTTGTCCAGGTAAAAGGTGTCGGCCCCAGACTGGCTTTGGCTCTTCTTGGAGGTCTGAAAACACCGGATCTGAAAAACGCTATCTCCAGTGAGGATGCGGGGTGGATCAGCACCGTTCCGGGTGTGGGTAAAAAGACCGCCGAGAGGATTATACTTGAGCTGAAGGACAAGGTTCAACCGGTTGCAGGGCATTCACCGGATATGGGTCCCGGGATTAGTGAAGAGGTGGTAACGGACGTTATCTCAGCCCTGGTGAACCTGGGTTACCGGGCTTCCGACAGCAGGACCACTTTGAAGGCGATCCTGCAGGGGAAGGAGCAGCCGCCTCCATTCGACAATCTCATCAGGGAGTGCTTGAAAGTTCTGTCGGGGAGGAAGAGCCGGTAAGAGGGAGCGTGGGTGCGTGGGCGAGGGGGAGAAGAGCAGACGCGGGGACTGGGGGAAGAGGGGAAAATGCGAAGTCATTGCGAATCACGCCGTCGGCGTGATGAAGCAATCTCGGCAATACGAGACTGCCGCACAGTCGCTGTGCTCCCTGAGATTGCCACGTCCCCTTCGACAAGCTCCCGCCTTCGCAAAACTTCGGCGTGGCTAGCAGGGTCCTCGCAATGACAAACATTTTTTGATTTGAAATTTGAAATTTGGAACCTGGAACTGATTTGCCAGTGAGAGGCACAAATTGGAAGACGAAAGGTTTGTAGATCCCAAAAAGTCCAACGAAGATGCTGATTTTGAGTCGGACATTCGTCCCCGCCGTCTGGACGACTATATCGGCCAGACGGCTGTCAAGGACAACTTTCGGGTTTTCATCGAGGCCGCCGAGGGGCGAAAGGAGGCTCTGGACCACGTCCTGCTTTATGGCCCGCCGGGGCTGGGAAAGACAACCCTCGCCTATATTCTTGCCAACGAACTGGGGGTTGATATCAGGGCCACATCCGGACCGGCAATGGAGAGGTCCGGTGACCTTGCAGCCATACTGACCAACCTGGAAAACAGGGGCGTTTTCTTTGTCGACGAGATTCACAGGATGAACCGGACGGTTGAGGAGGTCCTGTATCCTGCCATGGAGGACTTTGCCCTCGATCTGATTATAGGCAAAGGGCCGGGAGCCAGGACCGTAAAACTGGATCTGCCCAGTTTCACTCTCATTGGAGCAACCACTCGAATGGGGCTGCTTTCCTCTCCGTTCCGGGATCGATTCGGCGTTATCTTCCGGCTGGAGTTCTACACGGTTGAGGAACTGAAAAGGATCATTCGGCGCTCAGGTGGCATACTGCAGGTTGATCTGGATCCCGGAGCAGCCGATGAGATCGCGAAACGATCCCGGGGCACTCCCAGAATCGCAAACCGTCTTCTCAGGCGTGCCCGTGATTTCGCCCAGGTCAGGGGAGATGGCGTGATAACTCTGGAGGTGGCCAGGCACACCCTGGAGAAACTGGAGATCGATGAAAGAGGCTTCGACAGAATGGATCGACACGTTCTGCAGACGGTCATCGAAAAGTTCGGGGGGGGACCCGTGGGGATCGACACCATTGCGGCGGCCATCGGGGAGGAGCGGGACACCATTGAGGATATCTGTGAACCCTACCTCCTGCAGGAGGGCTTCCTCCAGAGAACACCGCGCGGTCGGCAGGCAACTGAGGCGGCCTATCGGCACCTTGGCCTGGAACCCTCCGGAAGCAAAGAAGATCAGAAGGACCTCTTCAAGGCCTGATTCTTACCCTTTCAGACTATCTGCCCTGCTTCCAGATCTCCAGTTCCAATGACGTAGGGGTGACCTCCTCGACAAACACCCTCAGATCCGCAAAGTCCATGCCCAGGATCTCATCAGCAAATCCCTGCGAAGAGGTGAACACCTCAAACACCTGAGAGGTGGAGTGGGAGGTGAAGACTGGATTCTCGACTTTGCCGATGAACCTGGATTGGCTGAGCAGCGACTGGAGAAACTCCTTCTGATCAAGGGGAGTCATGTTGACATAGGTAAACTCTATCTTCAACGGCTCGAAAAGGTAGCCGAGGGATGTAAGATCGTCCTCAAAGGACTCGACCGAGACTCTCACAGTGCGCGATATATAATAACTGCTGCCAATGAGCTTCTCCTGCTCGTTCAACTCGTTGAAATAATTGGAATAGTTAATCACGCTCAGCAGGTTGGAAACTGGGTCCCGGGTGTCGAAGGGGTCGCGGTCAAGGTGAATTCCCAGAGAGTCAATACAGCCTCGGATGGGTTCATTGGAATAAAGTGCAACACCCAGTGTCCTCATTGATTCAACGACGGTCTGCCGGGTGGTGTCCCTTATGGCCAGTTCCCTGGTCAGTGCCAGTTCCTGCTCGTAACTGTCGTTTCCGGTAAAGCTCTTCTGCCACCTGCCTTCATCGTAGAAGCCACAGAGGGACGCCATCCCTGTAACCGTGACGAATTCGCTTCTCTCTTCCGGCACGGCCGGTGTCACGGTCCGGGCCTGCACATCAACTGACACGAGATTTTCAATCTCGGCCAGAAGATCCCGTTCCCTGTCAGGAGTAAAGCCTCTGTGATAGGAGGCGATTTTTCCTTCCCGATCGATAAGTACAAGCGTGGGGAGGAAGCTTCCATGGTAGGACGTGAATATCCTGGAATCCTGGTCAAAGAGTATCGGGTATGTTATTTTCCCGCGGAACTTCTCCAGGCGCTCCAGGAAACGAAGAATCCTGTCTTCGGACACTCTGATATCTTCGTTGACAGCCAGAATAACGAGACCTTCCCCCTCGTATTTTTTCTCGAGCTTCTCGAGAGCGAGCATCTCGTCGACGCAGGATTCGCAATAGATAGACCAGAAGCTCAAGACGATGGGAGATTGGCCGAGGATCTGTGACAGGTCAAAATCTTCACCCAGATGGGTTTTTGCTTTGAAAGTGGGGGCCATAGTGCCTACAGTGAGGGGTTCGGAGGCTATTGGAATAGACTCTGTTTCCTGCGCCCCGAGGCGGGGAGGGCCGAGCGTAACGATCAGCAGTATGAATATGAATAGCGGCAGACGGGTTTTGGGCATGGCGCCTGGCCCTTTCCTGAGGTCAACTTTTTCTCATAAAATATTGGAGTTTCTCTAACCTTATGATAATACATGGAAAGAGGCGCATGTTCAAGTTTGTGGTCACCGGCCTCATCGCCTGGACCGCAATCTTCAGTTCACAGGCTGTCATGGCGGACGGTCCCGTACGTGTGGTGCGGGTCCTGGACGGCGACACAGTCCGGGTTTCTGATGGGCGGACGGTCAGGCTGCTGGGTGTCGACACACCGGAAAAGGGCGAGCCGTTGGCGGAAGAAGCCCGGCTGTGGCTTGTGGAGCAATCACTGGGACGTGTGGTGACACTGGAGGAGTGTGCTGAGAAGGACAAATATGGGCGTACGCTGGCCCTGCTTGAGAGTTCCGGCAGGAAACTCAATTTGAAACTTGCGGGCGCCGGGCTCGCCGTACCCATGCTGATCCCGCCCTGCGCAAACACGGTTGCTGAAAGTGTGCTCGAGGCATCGGCCTCAGCGCTTGAGATAAGGAGGGGAGTCTATGGGTCCGGGTTTTACGATCCCGTTCCCCATTACAGGGCCGGTGAGATCATCGGAGAAAAAGGAGTGGTTTTCGGGAAGGTACTGAACATACACAGGGGCAAAAAGGCCGTCCACCTGAATTTCGGATCGGATTGGAAAACCGATTTTACGGCTGTTCTGTTTAAACGAGGCCAGTCCCGCTTCAGATCCCTGGGCCTGAATCCGGAAGATCTCGTGGGCAGGAATGTTTATGTCCTCGGAAAGGTCAAACAATACTATGGTCCACGGATCATCGTGAGCGGACCTGAACAGATACTGCCGCTGCCCGTGGAGCTTCCATGAACCGGTCCATGGCAATGCTCTTCCTGGTAACGGTTATCGTAGTCATTATTGCGGCCCTCGGAATGATCTTCGTGGACTTCACTGAAACGGGTGTCGTTTCGAAGGTGATCATCTCATCGGGTTCCTCCGACATGAATGGTGAGGCCGTCAGGCTCCTTGAGGAAGGAAAGGCCGAGGAGGCTGTGGATATATTGAGGGATGCCAGGCAGAGGGAGCCCAACGACCCTGTTATAGCGCGCAACCTCTCCCTGGGGTTGGCCAGGGTAGCTCAGAAAGAAGATGGCGCCCTCCCCGAGGAGGAGAAGGTAGCCATCCTGCAGGAGGCCCTTGACGTCTGGCCTGAGAACCCCGAAGCCATGAGTGTAATGTCAACCATACACCATCGCAACGGTCGTTACCGGCAGGCGTGGGTTCTGGCTGTGCGCATGGCTGCCCTCTACCCTGACCAGCATGACCTCACGGATTATATTGCCCATCTCGAGGCCTTTCTTCAGGAGAGTGAAGGTCTGGTGTCAGAGGAAGGGCAGTATTTCCGGATCCTGTACAGCGGGGACCGGCAGCTGGAATTCGGAGGGGAACTTCTGGTTCATCTCCAGGCCCAGATGGACTCACTTACCGCGGCAATGGGCTACTTTCCAAAAGGAACCATAGATGTCCTGATCATGACCGAGGATCTGGGGGAAAGAGCTGAGCCCATGGACCCCTTACTCCAGGGACTTTACGACGGGAAGATAAGGCTCTACCTGAAGGGTAACTCCCCCGAGGGTGACGTTTTCATAAAAACAGTCCGTCACGAGATGGTTCACGCCATCCTCCACAGGGCCGGTGGGGTTCTTCCCGGCTGGTTCCAGGAGGGGTTAGCCCAGAAGATCGGGGGGACGCCCACAACAGAACAATCCGCGGCAATGAGGAACTATCTTGTGCGGCGCCTGAATACGGGACAAACAGTGGGTGTTGCCGGTCTTCAGGGAAGCTTCGTGAACCTTCCCAACGAGGAGAGAACAGCAGCCTATGCGGCGAGCTATACTTTTGTGGATTTCCTTGTCC
>QIEJ01000275.1 GCA_003228585.1 Pseudomonadota bacterium | reverse complement strand
AATGCGCTATCGATAGCGCTACCGCATCTTGAACACGCGGCGACACAGCCACAAAACAACAATCAACAAGGAGGGTGCACTCATGGTTATACCTGTAAGGATTCTGATCAACACTTTCCTGGCGCTGATGCTGGTGTTTGTTGCCAGCAGTGCAGCAGCCGCCACAGACAAACCCAACATCCTGGTCATCATGAGCGATGATGTGGGCATCACGAACCTCAGTGCCTACAGCAGAGGGCTTGTGGGTTACCAGACACCCAACATCGACCGAATTGCCAATGAAGGTGTGTTATTCACTGATTACTACGGCGAGCAGAGCTGTACCGCCGGGCGATCCGCCTTCATCACCGGCCAGAGTCCATTGCGTACCGGGCTTACCAAGGTGGGGTTGCCCGGCGCTCCCCTGGGCCTCCAACCAGAGGACCCCACTCTCGCCGAGCTACTTAAACCCATGGGTTACATGACCGGTCAGTTTGGCAAAAATCATCTGGGTGACCTCAATAAGTTTTTACCTACCGTACACGGCTTCGATGAGTTCTTTGGAAACCTCTACCACCTCAACGCTGAGGAAGAGCCGGAGAACCCGGACTACCCCAGGAATCCCGAATTCCTCGCCAGATTTGGCCCGCGTGGCGTGCTGGATTGTGTCGCCACCACGAAGGAAAGCGAGATTAACGATCCGCGCTTTGGCCCCATGGGCAAGCAGGAGTGCACAGACACAGGCCCGCTCACCAAGAAGCGCATGGAGACTGTGGACGAAGAGTTCCTGAACAGGACGGTCGATTTCATCAAGCGTGCCCATAAGGCAGACAAACCCTTTTTAGCCTGGATCAACACCTCCCGCATGCATTTTTATACCCACCTCAAACCTGAGAGCAAGGGCAAAACGGGTCTTGGGATTTATGCCGACGGCATGGTGGAACACGATGGCCACGTCGGTGAATTGCTTGACTTGCTGGATAAGCTCAAGATCGTTGACAACACGATTGTTATTTACACCTCTGATAATGGCCCCCATTACAACGAATGGCCCGATGGCGGCATCTCCCCCTTCCGTGGGGAGAAAAATACCAACTGGGAGGGCGCTTACCGTGTCCCCGGTATGGTGCGCTGGCCCGCCATGTTCAAGGCAGGAACAGTCTCCAACGACATAGTGTCTCATCTGGACTGGGTGCCGACACTGCTGGCCGCAGCTGGCGAGACCGACATCAATGCAAAACTCAAGAAGGGCTATCAGGCCGCCAACAGAGAATACAAGGTGCACCTGGATGGCTACAACCTGCTGCCGCTACTTTCTGGCAACGAGAAAAAGAGCCCGCGCCGGGAATTTTTCTATTTCACCGATGACGGTATACTGGCCGGACTGCGCTACGATCAGTGGAAGGTGGTGTTTAACGAGCAGCGTGCCAGGACCTTCCGCGTTTGGTCCGAGCCCTTCGTGTCGCTGCGGTTGCCGAAGTTTTTTAATCTCCGCACCGATCCCTTCGAGCGGGCCGACACCGATTCCAACAACTACGATACCTGGTGGATCCGGCATGCCTTTCTGGCGGCTCCTGCACAAGCGTACGTGGGAGAATTCCTTGCGACCTTCAAGGAGTATCCACCCCGCCAGACACCCGCCAAATTTAATCTGGACGACGTGATGAAGACGTTAACTGAATCATCGGGAAATTAAGCTTACACAGCTGTTATCAATGCTGAACAGGCGGGCGTCCAACTATCGGGGCGCCCGCTTTCTTCTTCGCCTCCGTTTTATGACGAGATAGCCGGCGTCGGCGAGTATTTTTTCGATGGCTCGGCGCTCGTCCTTCCTCTTTTCCCACGGCTCGGCTTCGGTGTCAGAGTCTTCATGGATGGGTGATTGGGCATCCCCTCTTTATTCATCACCGCGCTATTAAAAGGCGGCCATTGACCATCTGCTGCTCTTTCCGGAGCCGTTCAAGATCCCAACCCAACTCGCCGGCCATAAGATCGATGACCCGCCCGGAAGCTTCGGCAGCCGCGGCGGTGTCCAGCAGTGCCAGTGAGGTGCGGTGTGCAAGCACATCCATGGCGTGCTCGGCGCACTCGTGGCGTACAGCGTACAATACCTCCGCCTCCAGGTAAGGGAAATCCTTTGCCAGAAGAGCACCGGAGCCGGAGGCCGCGATCCGGGCTACATCGCCGGCCCGGTCCCCGTAAGCGCGGTTAAGATGCCAGGCAACCTGGGTGTCGAGGCCGTATTTCTCGGCCAGCCGCACGCCTCCCTGAGGATCGTAATCTGCCCCCCCCATTATGTAGATCCGGTCCGTCCGGCATCCACTCCGGGTTTTAAGTGAGAACCGCCGCACAGAGTGATCCACCACGTCGAGGGCCATTTTCCTGTAAGTGGTCCACTTGCCTCCGGCTATAGTTATCAGGCCGGAAAGACTTTGTTCGATGAGATGGTCCCTCGTCAGGTTTGCCGTATCAGAAGCTTTCGGATCAAAGATCAGGGGCCGCAGTCCGGACCAGGCCGCCTTGATGTCCGATTCGGATACGTGAAGATCAAAGTAACGGCCGATGTGGCGAAGCAGATAGGAGATATCTTCCCTCGACGGGCGCGGGTTCTCCGTAACCTCAGCAGGCTCGTCGGTGGTGCCCACCAGAGCGTGCCCCTCCCAAGGCAGGACGAACAGCACCCTCCCGTCCTCGGTTTTCGGTATGAGCAAACCGGTGTCAGGCGGGGCGAAACGCTTGTCGAGAAGGATGTGAATGCCTGAACTGGCCTTGAGTATGGGCTGGGAGGCTGGGTCGTCCATGAGACGCACTCTGTCCGCGAAGGGACCGGTGGCGTTGATCACCGTCCGCGCCCGCACCTCCCATGATTCACCGGAAACCGAGTCGTTGACCCTGACACCCGCCACTTTACCCTCTTCCTTTATGAAATCGGTGACGCAGACATGGTTGGCGATGACCGCCCCGTGTTGCGCTGCGGTCAGGGCGATGCACACCGACATTCTGGCGTCGTTGAACTGGCCGTCGTAGTAGAGCACGCCGGCTTTGAGACCCTCTGCGTGAAGCATAGGGAACCGCCCCAGGGCCTTGGATCGGCTCAGGAAGCGGCTGTTCCCGATACCCGCCGACCCGGCCAGGAGGTCGTAGAGTTTCAGGCCCGCCAGTATGTAAGGGACCTCCATCCACTTGTAAAGCGGTGTGACCAGGGGCAGGCGATGGCAGAGGTGAGGCGCCAGCCGCAGCAGGATCCCCCGTTCCTTCAGGGCATCCCGCACCAGGTGGTACTGTCCCTTGTCCAGGTGCTTGACTGCCATCTCGAGGTAGCGAACGCCGCCGTGAAGTAGTTTAGTGCTGCGGCTGCTTGTGCCCTCGGAAAAGTCGTTCTTTTCCACAAGGGCGACCTTAAGCCCCCGGCTGGCCGCATCAAGAGCGACACCGCAGCCTGTGGCACCTCCCCCAATTACCAGCATGTCGAAGGGCTCATCTGTCTTGAGTCTGGGCAGGATATCTTTTCTTCTCATGGTTTTTACTGTCGTTGAATATGGGTTATCAAATTCTTGTTGTGGAGGACCTTTTCCAGGATCCTGTGTCATAAAGCCCGTCTGGCTACCACTGCCTGGGACGCTCAGTTGGAGGGCGGCGGTTCTTTCATTTGGCCCAGTTCAGCGACCGATCAACGGCCCGTTTCCACCCACTGCAAAGGACATCTCGCTCTCCGGAAGGCATCGATGCTTCGAACCGGCGGTCGAGGGCCCATTGGCTGGTTATAGTGTCCTGGTCCAGCAACCCAACACCGATACCTGCCAGGTAAGCGGCGCCCAGGGCCGTGGTTTCGGTGACTCTGGGGCGCAGAACGGGGGTGCCCAGGATATCCGCCTGCATCTGCAGCATGAGGTCGTTGACTGCCGCTCCCCCATCGACGCGCAGTTCCTGCAGGGCGATGCCGCTGGCCTCCTGCATGGCCTCAATAGCGTCACAAGTCTGGTAGGCCATAGCCTCCAGGACGGCGCGGGCCAGGTGTGCTCTGTTGGTGCCCCGGGTAAGCCCCACAATAGTGCCCCTTGCGTAAGGGTCCCAGTAGGGAGCTCCCAGGCCCACGAGGGCAGGTACGAAGTACACGCCCCCCGTGTCAGGCACGCTGGCGGCGAGCTGTTCTATCTCGCTGGCCTCCTTTATTAACCCCAGACCGTCGCGCAGCCACTGCACGGCGGCTCCGGCGACGAAGATAGAGCCCTCCAGGGCGTACTGCGGCTGCTGTCCCTTTATCTGCCAGCCGATGGTGGTTATCACACCCTCCCCCAGGACAGGCTTCGGACCGGTGTTCATGACGACGAAGGCACCGGTGCCGTAAGTGTTCTTGGCCATGCCCGGTTCGAAGCAGGCCTGTCCGAACAAGGCGGCCTGTTGGTCACCGGCCACTCCGGTGATGGGGATCGCCTTTCCGAAGAGTGCCGGATTGGTGTCGCAGAACCTGTCAGCGGAAGGGTGCACCGAGGGTAAAACCGCGGCGGGAATACTGAAAATTTCTAATAGCTCACTGTCCCATGAGAGGTCGTGAATGTTAAATAAGAGTGTGCGGCTGGCGTTGGAGACATCTGTGGCGTGTATCCGTCCGTCACTCAGGCAGTACATCAGCCAAGAGTCCACGGTACCGAAACAGACCTCTCCAGAATCGGCTCGCTCACGGACACCGGAAACGTTGTCTAAGATCCAGGCCAGCTTTCCGCCCGAAAAGTAGGGGTCCAGAACCAGTCCGGTCTTCTCTCGGATCATGGGTTCCAGGCCATCGTCTTTCATGCGGTCTGTCAGAGTCGCCGCCCGCCGATCCTGCCACACTATGGCACGGTAAAGGGGATCTCCCGTGGACCGGTCCCAGAGCACCGTTGTCTCCCGCTGGTTAGTGATACCGATGGCCACGATATCCTCTGGACCGGTACCGGCTTCGCGGATGGCCTCCCTGGCTGTGTCCAGTTGGCTTTGCCATATCTCTCCGGCGTCATGCTCAACCCAGCCGTCATGGGGAAAGTACTGCTCGAATTCCTGCCGGGCAACGCTCACGACGCTGCCGTCCAGGCCGAAAAGTATGGCCCGGCTGCTTGTCGTGCCCTGATCCAGGGCAAGCAGGTATTTCATACCGTCCTCCTTCAACCCATCCGATGGTACGGGTGAAAGGTAAAAAAAGAGGGATGGGGCAAAGGCACCCCACCCCTCTGCACTGGAGTGGTTAGAACGCTGCTAACGCACCTTTCCTGCGCGCCAGGCCTTGATCAGCTTGTCATAATCCATCGTCTCTCCCTTGGGCTTTTCGTTCTTGAGCTTTGGCTTGGTAACGACTGGTAGAAATCCATGCCAAGGGCCCCTGGAGGGGCACATTTGCGGTGCCATTCCACGTACTTACGCAGGGCATACTTGGCGGCCGGGCCATTGGCGGCGCCTCCGCGGCTGACACTGAAGCCCACAGGGCGGCAACCCTCGACCCTGATGCCCCACTCATCCACGGGCTTGCCGTTGGGGATGCCGATGTCACCGGCGCCGGCCATCACCAGCCAGGCGTCTGTAAAGCGCCAGCCGAGGTCAGGGGCCTTCTTGCCGTAGATGTGGGTTTCGTGCCCCACTTTTTTAACCACTCCTTCCAAGATCAGCGACATATTATGGAAGTCCTTCTTTGTCAAATCTCCGGCCTCCATATCGTCCATTCATCCTGCCTTAACAATCCATGGTTTGCTAAAATTGGAGGGATTGGCCCAATACTGCATGAGGCATGTAAAACGTCGTTCTATGGGATAAATTGGGATATTATCACGTTAGCCAGATGTTCGCAAAAGAATATAAACTTTAGTTTTTTTCTTTATCAAACAAATGGGTTATTTATAGACCTGCAGCCACTATCTGTAAGTCCTTTCTGCCACTTGGGAGTCAGTTAGCTATGTGCAGCATGATGTCGTTGTCGGTGAGAATATCAACGATCACTTCCGGCGGCCTCTGGTCGGTAAACAGAGCGTCCACCTGGGATAACCGGCCGAGCCTCACCATGGCCTTCCGCCCGAATTTGGTGCTGTCGGCGGCAAGAAATACTTTGTGAGAATTGGCGATGATTGCCCGCGCCACCCGCACTTCGCTGTCATCGAAGTCCAGAAGAGATCCATCCGCGTCTATGCCAGAGATCCCGATAATGCCGAAGTCGACCTTGAATTTACTAATAAATTCGCTGGTGGCCTCACCTGTAACCCCCCTGTCACGATGCCTCATGACTCCGCCTGCCACGAAAATCTCAAAGCTTGTGTTCTGGCTTAATATGGCGGCAACGTTAAGGTTGTTGGTTATGACACGAAGGCCCTGGTGGTCGACCAGGGCCTTGGCCACCTCCTCAGGGGTGGTTCCGATGTTTATAAAAAGAGAAGCTTTGTCAGGGATCTTCGCGGCGACAGAACGGGCGATGCGAATCTTCTCATCCAGGCATACGACCTGGCGGGTCGTATAAGCAACATTTTCAACAGTGGAAGGCAGGCCTGCCCCACCGTGGTATCGGCGCAGCAGTCCCTCTCGGCAAAGCTGGTTTATATCTCTTCGCACTGTTTGAGGCGTCACCTGAAAGATCATGGCGAGTTCGACACTGGACACGAAACCTTTGTTTTGAACGAGTTCGAGAATTTCCGTTTGTCTCCGGTTGTGAAGCTTGGTGGCCCCTGGATGGATCGCTTTCGGCATGGAAAACACTCCCGCGAGTAACGTCGTCAGCGGTGTGCCTGATGACTGTTAATTTTTTAATCATAACACGATTCAAGCAATTTATTTTCGTTTTCGAAAATAATAGCCTGACCCCTTGATACCCTTGATATTCCCAAGCGTGTGTGATCCGATAGCTGCTTGACGTAAAAGAAACTGGGAAAAGGGTCTGACACCGAGCCCCCGAGCCCGACCCCAGGCTCAGAAGGTTTTCCCAAGATAAAAATAGAAGGAATCCCTTCCTGTGTCAGCCCGACCGTAAGCAAGGTAAAGAGGTCCCACCGGCGTGTCCGCTCCGAGAAACAGGGACCCGGCGAGGATGAGGTCGCTGATGTCGGCTTCCCCGCGATCGCTCCAGACGTTGCCCGCTTCCAGTGAGGCACCCAGGTAAAGCGGAATGTTTATGATCCCGCCGGTTTTCTTGTTGAGTTGATGGTAATAGAGCACCTTGCCGAAACCAAGCGCCTGTCCGATGAGTTCCTGTTTCTCGTAGCCGGACAGATTCAGGAACCCCCCGAGAAAATAGGAGTCGTTCACGGGCGCGACACCAGTGTGGATATCTCCGAGCTTCAGGTTCAGACCGAAGGTCTCCTTTCCCAAGGTCCCAAATGTAGAACCCTGGAAAAAGAAGCGGTTGTAGGAATAGTCGGCCCCGAGAGACTCACTGGATATTACGTTACCCACAGTGGCGATGGATCCGCGGGTGGGAAACCTGGCATTGTCCAGCCTGTCTAAGGACAGCCTGGCGAAATATTGGCCGATGTCGAAACGCTCCTCGGGGAAGGTAGCCAGACCGAAGTTCCGTTTCGTGTCGCCCTTTCCCCAACGGACCCCCAGCCGGAATTCGCCCCAGTCGGCGAAAGCATAACCCCCATCAATGCCCGCACCCAAATATCCCAGCTTGTACTCGGCGATCTGTTCACCCGTATCATCGTACACCTCAAGATTGTCCAGAAAGAGCTCCAGATTTGGAACCAGAAACGTGCGCAGGGTTTTCTCCAGGGGTTGGCGAAACTCGGAGTGGAGCAGCATGGTCTCGCCGACCTGGAAATCCGTCCGCCATTCGGCCGCCAGGCTGTTGATCTCGGTCCGGGTGATCCTGAAACCGAGGTTAAAAGCGTTCTGTCCCTGGAGATCACCCTCCAGGTTCAATCCGAATTTCAGATAGGTCGGCCCCCAGGATTTGCTCCTGGCGTTGACGACCAGCCCTGTCTTCTCTTCCTCCCGGATCAGGGAATATTCCACCAGTCCGAAATATCCGAGGCCATAGATGGCGTTCAGGTCTCGGTTGAGCCTCTCAACATCCAGCGGTTTTCCGGGTTGCTGACTGATCCTGGCAGCCAGAACCTCATCGGATATCCGCGAGTCGCTGTCAACCCGGACAAAATCGATCACCGGGGGCCCCGGGGGTATTGCCTTTCTGCTGTCCAGGAAAATCCCGTAATCTTCCTCGGATAATGACAACGATCTCAGATCCTGAGCGGCTTTCCATGCCGCCTCTTTCCCGATGCTCAGCGCATCTTCTCCCATGGCGAAATCAGCTGTGCCGATACCGCTGACGTCCGTCATTATGACCACGTCAGCTGGTTTAACTGTCTCTAGCTGTTCCTCGACATTGCGGAATATGAGAAAATCCGACGTCTGGCCTGACACATCGAGGACCGTTTGGATCTCCTCTTTCTTTTTCAGAGTGCTGCTCAGGCTGGAAACGATGACGATATCGGCCCCCATCTCCCGGGCCACCCGAATCGGGAGGTTGAGCGCAAGACCCCCATCGATGAGAAGCCGGTTTCCCCACTGGACTGGAGGGAAGGCCCCGGGGATGGACATGCTGGCGAGGATGGCTTTGGACAGTTCCCCCGAACCAAGGATCACGGCCTCGCCGTTCTCGATATCGGTAGCCACTGCCCGGAAAGGAATGGGTAGTTCGTCGAAATTGCCGGTGAAAACCGCCGGAAGGGTCATCTCCTTGATCACCAGGTTTATTTTCTGTCCCTGAATGATCCCCGTGGGCAGAGTGATTTTCCCTTTGCGCAACCCCAACTTGAGGTCAACCATGTAAAAGTGATCTTCCAGTTTCCGGTAGAAGGGCTGATCCAGGCGTGCCGATTTGTCCTTGAAAACGTCCCGCCAGTTCATGCCCAGGATGGCTTCCTTAAGTTCCTCCGACGACATGCCCGTGGCATAAAGCCCGCCGACGATGGCTCCCATGCTGGTCCCGGCGACGTAATCGATGGGGATCCTCAACTCCTCGAGGACCTCGATGACTCCGATGTGAGCCATCCCCTTGGCTCCGCCGCCGGCCAGGACAAGACCTATTCTGGGCCGGCCTTCAGATTCCTTTTCCCCGGCATGACAGAAAATTGGTGAGATGAGAACAACGGTTATGACCATCAGGGAAAAGCGCAAGAAAACACGTCGAAGCCTGGCATGAGAATCCTGAGATAGCATCATCACTCCTCTCCTCCCAATTAAAAACTGTTCACCCGCCCGCTCGTCACGCCATTAGCGTTCTGAATTCGAATCCAAAAGAAAGGCGCCTGTCACTGCGCTTTCCTTCGCGGCCTTTGCGGTGGAATATTCCAGTTTGATCGCGGGCGGCTCTGCGGGTATCGCTTCTCACGAGACTGCCACGCTCCACGGGATTGCTTTGTCGCCCTCGCCCTGACTCGGCGCTCCTCGCAATGACAAGCGCGTCGTGTCCCCGCAGCGGCCTTTCCCCTGTGTCCGCTTTCACTCCCTCGCCAGGGAATACCACGTCCCCTTGCCGGTACCGTGCTGCGCCAGACGGCCTTGTTGCACCAGGCGGCGCAGGTGTACCTTGAGGGTGTTGCGGTTTGCCCCGGTCAGGGCGACTGCCTCGGCCATCGTCAGCCTCCCTCGCTCCACCACCACCTGAAGAATCTCCGAAGACAAGGCCGGAAGCCTTTCCAGCTCCTTTTCACGATCCAGCTTCCTCGCCAGGTTAGCCTTTTGCACCTTGAGTGCCTTTAAGAAGAAAAGGGTCCAGGGGTCCAGGTTCTCGTCCTTTGTCCTGATCCCACCCTGGGAGGACCTGAGCGCCCGGTAATACTCATCCTTGTTTTCCTCCACCACGCGCTCAAGGGAGCTGTAGGGGACATATCCGTACCCGTTCTGGAGCAGCATGAGTGTGGTCAGGATACGGGAAAGCCGCCCGTTGCCGTCCTGGAAGGGATGGATGGCGAGGAAATGGATCACCCAGGCTGCGATGACGAGCAGGGGATGAAGATCATCCCGGTCAAAAGCGTCATTTACACTTTTAGTCAATCGGGCCATCAACCCGGGAGTGTCGAACGGCGAGGCGGTTTCAAACACAATCCCCAGGCTTTTTCCGTCGCTGTCGAAGGCTTCCACATGATTGGGATTCTTCTTGTACTCACCCCGGTGCGATGCGTCCCGGCCGCTGTAGCGAAGCAGTATCCCGTGGAGTTGCCTGATGTGGTTTTCGTCCAGCGGTATGTGCTCCCAGGAGTCGAACACCGTGTTCATTGCCTCGGCGTACCCGGCCACCTCCTCTTCGTCCCTGGAACTGAAGGAGGTGGTGTCCAGGCCGCTCAGGAGAGCTTCGACCTGCGCGTCTGTGAGCCTGGCCCCCTCGATACGGGTGGATGAACCGATGGACTCGATGGAGGCGACCCGGCGCAGTCCAGCCATGATGTCAGGCGGCAACTGCTCGAGCACGGCCCACCGCCCCTTGAATTCGTCGATCCCGGCGATGAGCTTGAGGACCTCCGGGGTGATGGTGAAGATGCGGGCATGTATCATATCAGAATCTCCTCACCCACAAGAATACCCATATTAACCCATATGTCAAGAGCTGCGTCACCCATATATACACCCAAATACACCCATTAAAGGGAGAATAAAAGCAGGACCACAAAGATTACAGAAGGGTGAATTGTGATTCGAGGTTTCTCCAGGTCAAGAAAAATCGGAGATTGGCCCAGTAATGGGACTGATAAGAAAAACCTAAGATAATGGGACTGACCCCAAGACTTGCCTCATCTGATAAACATGGTTTCGATCGATTCTTCGTTTGTTAATACCATAAGCATTTCGTTATTATGATGGGTCATTTTATAAACAAGTACCCTCTACCGAAAGAACACAGCGATGTGGCATACTGGCAAGCGATCTCTGTTATACCGGATAAAATATAAAAAAGGATAATACGATGTTAAAAAAACTTAATATTCCTTTAATCCAAGATGCTGATTTGAAAGATAAAATTGTTCTGGTTCGTGTAGACCACAATGTCGTAAAAAAGGGGGTCATTCATGACCCTTACAGAATAGATGCAACCATTGGCACATTGTATCACATTAACGCCCGAAAGTCATACTTATGACCCATGTGGGTCGCCCCAAAGATAAAAAGACGGGAGACATTGACATTAGCGATGATACGTCTGTGCAACCTATTGTCGATTATCTTCAAAGCAAGCTTCATATTACCATGAAGATTCCTGAATTCTACCGTGATGAAAAACGAGGATACATAGGAATTGAGACTTCAATAAACCACCTTATACGAGAGTTAAAGGAAAATCGCATTGACGGTATATATCTCCCCAACACCCGCTGGTTTGAAGGTGAAGAGGCCGAAGGTGAAGAATCTGATCGCTTTGCTCTTCAGCTTGCAGGACTTGCCGATATCTTTGTAAACGATGCGTTTGGTTCATGGCAGCCTCATGCCTCAACGGTCAAGGTTAACCGATATTTACCTTCCTATGCGGGATTTTTAATGCAAAAAGAAATCGAAAACCTTGAACGTATTTATCACCCTGAATCTCCTTTTGTTGCTGTCGTTGCCGGCTCCAAATTTGATACAAAAATCGATTCCTTATACGCATTGATTAAGAAGGCAGATTTTCTTGTTTTGGGAGGAGTGATCTATAATGCCTATCTATGTGCCAAGTATGGCCTGAAGATAAAAGGGATTTCTGAAGAAGACTTGACGCACGCAAAGAAATTCGTCGATTTCACCAAGCGATATCCCGAAAAGCTCGTGGAGCTGCCTTATATTGTTGAGTCGGATTCGCTTGACGGAAAAGTCGAAGGAAAGTACCGGGTACATCATATTCATCAGCTTAAAAAAGGAACAAAATTAAATTATGTGCTTGATATAGCAGCTGAATCTTTTCATGATGAGGAAGTGAACAACGTATTTCAAAGTGCAAAAAGTGTATTTGTCAATGCCGTCATGGGATTTACGCCCCACTTTAATGAAGGTACCATCAGACTCGATCAGCTCATTGATGAAAATATCGAAGCGGTGAAGTTATATGGGGGCGGAGATACGATGCAGGAACTCAAGCGATTGTTGCCCGGGTTATATATCGTAGCACTCGACAGCCCCAAATATTATATTTTTACTGGAGGCGGGGCGGTATTAAAAGCCATTCAGGAGGGTACAACCTTAGGGCTGGCGCCTGTCAGAGCTTTGGTTGAAAAGAGGTAATTGTTAAAATTTGAATTTCCCCCCTCCCCCGACCCTCTCCCGCGGCGGGGGGAGGGAGTTTCTCTGCGGCCCTCTGCGTTAAGGCTTTTCGGGTTCGGGTGCGGATTATTTCTTGTTTTCACTCAAAAGGGCCTGACACCGAGTTCCCCGCAAAGACTTGCCAGGATCATGTCAATGAATGACCGTCTAAAGCAGTGAGGGGCCTGAAGTATCCTTTTATGCAGTTCAGTTTGCGGACACAGATCTGAATATGGTTTTTCTCTTTGAATCCAGCATTAGGATACAATTCTTTTCCTTCCCGGAATACTCCTCTAACTGAATCGTATTCCCGTTCACCGACAGCCATTTTCCTACCCTACCCCGGGGCTCTGACACCGAGGGGGTTGGGGGGAGGACCGAGGTGGGGGTGTCAATATTTTAACAACCGCAGAGGCGTCCGGAGGCAAATTCTCACTCACCCAGTTCTCTTAAAATCAGGCTTCGTTCCTCTTTGCTCCGGCCGACCTCAGGCTATAGTCCATCCCTTTCCCAATGATCTTCGGTGCTCGATCTTCGGTGTCAGAGCACATTGGCAAGAGCACATTGGCAACGACTTTGCACATCTTCATGCATGGGACGTCCACTGAGGGTCATCCAGAACATTTACCCCTACCATCTGGTCTGCAGGACCAACAACCGAACATTCAGATTCAACCAGAGG
>QIEJ01000026.1 GCA_003228585.1 Pseudomonadota bacterium | reverse complement strand
CTGGCAAGCTTCACGCTCGAGGCCCCATGGGCCTGGAGGAACTGACCTGCCAGAAGTTTATTGTCCTTGGCGAGGGGCATTTGAGGGAATAGACACGCATGGGCGAAAGGGCGACAGGGCGCATGGGCGATAAACAGATGCGGGGGCATGGGGACGCGGGAACACGGAAAAAAAGAAGTTGTACGATTAATCTCCCCTTCGCCGAGTCTCCCCCTCTCCCCCTCTCCCAGTCCCAATTTTCTTTGTGCATGGAGGAATGAAAAGTTGAAGAAAATTATCTTCGGAGGAACCTTTGATCCTGTACACCTCGGTCATCTCAGAGTTGCGGAGGAGTTTGCCGAGGGCCTCGCTCTGGATCGTGTTTTAATGGTTCCCTCCGCCCTTCCACCACACAGGGAAGAGCTACCCTCCGCCACTGCTGAAGATCGTTTTGAGATGCTTCGTCTCGCTCTGACCGGCAATCCGGTGCTGCAGGCCACTGACATAGAGATGAAAAGATCCGGGCCTTCATTCACCCTGGACACTCTGAAGGATCTTGAAGCGGCAGGAGGGGAGGAACAGTACTATCTCGCCCTCGGCGCTGATGCGTACCGGGAGATATCCACATGGCACAGGCCGGCTGAGGTGATCACAAGAGCGCATATAGTAGTCCTTACAAGACCTGGATTTACTGTGGATCTCCTCGAACCTCTGTCCGAGGACTTGAAGGGGATTTTCAAAATGGAGGAAGACGAGTACATCAGTTCTTCCGGTACGACACTGAGGGCACTCTCTGTTTCCAGCCTGGATATTTCTGGCAGCCGGATCCGTGCCCTGGTGTACCGGGGCAACAGTATCCGCTATCTGGTGCCTGACAATGTGATGGATTACATTAACCGTAAAGGCCTCTATACTGTGGGAGGGAATTTTTGATGAGAGAAGGGACTTTGGAAAATTGAACTCTGCCGATTTCGCACGACTCGCGGTTGGATCGGGTATCGACATAAAGGCCCTGGACCCGGTGGCTCTGGATCTCAGGGGCATTTCCTCGGTAGCCGATTTTTTTGTCATTTTGACAGGCACTTCGGACAGACACGTTCAGGCTGTCGCCGAAAACATCATGGAAGCGTTCAAAGCTTTGGGGAGCCCCCTGATCGGTTCGGAGGGTCAGTCAGCGGGAAAATGGATTTTGCTCGATTATGGCGAAGTGGTTGTTCATGTTTTTCTCGAACCTGTACGGGAATATTATGATATAGAGAGGCTCTGGATAGATGCCCCACACCTTGATTTAGACAACCCGGTTGATTCCAAAGGGTGATGAATTGAAGATCCAGCTCCTTGGCATTGGAAAGGTACGGGAACAACACTACAAAGAAGGGATTCAGTTCTATCTGAAGAGACTCGGTCCATACTGTTCAGTGGAGAGCAGGGAGGTATCAAAAGAAAAATCGGGGTCGGAAACTGATCTCGAACAAGCGTATGATGCCCTGAGAAAACAGCATACGAGTGCGGAGGTAAGGGTGGCCCTGGATCAGAGGGGCGAGAGCATGACCTCTGAGGATTTCGCGGTTTGGATGCAGAAGGTTACCAATAGAGGTGTCCGGCGGGTCAGTTTTCTCCTCGGAGGGCCTCATGGTCTTCCCGGTAGCGCTATCAGAGATTCGAGTGAGGTGCTCTGTATGTCCTCAATGACCCTTCCGCACCAGATGGCAAGGCTTTTATTGCTCGAACAGATTTACAGGGCATTCACCATTATCCGGGGCGAGCCCTATCATAAATAGGGAAGGTTTATTATAATTGGTTCAAAGGACTAAATTGAGAAAAGGGGTAATTTAAAGTGAGCCGCACAGTCACGCTGTTATTGTTGGTTGTTGTTATTGCCTTTTCGTATTTTGCCTACTTCAATCCCGGGTCGATAACTCTGAACCTTTGGAAGGACAAGGTCATGGAGCTTCCCGTGATCGGGGTGGTCCTGCTTTCCCTCGTTCTGGGCTCCCTGCTGGTCCTGATAGCCTTCGGAATCAGAGGTCTCCGCAAGACCTACGTCCAGGTACAGGGGAGGATGAAGAAAAGGCGCAGGGAAAAGGCGGAGGAACTCTACAACAGGGGTGTGGACGCCCACCTTTCGGGTAAAGAGGAACAGGCGGTCAAGCTTCTGGAGGATGCCGTACAGAAAGATCCGGATTTTATTTTCCCCTTTTTCAGGCTGGGCACAGTTTATCTGCGCCAGGGGAAGTATGACCAGGCCATCGAGCTTCACCAGAAAGCCAGGGTTGCTCATCCGAAAAACCTGCGCCTCCTGCTGATGCTGGTAGACGATTATGTCGCTGCAGGTAAGTCCGAGGATGCTGCCGTTATCCTCAGGGAGATCATCCGGAAGGATGATGGAAACCGGACTGCGCTGACCATCTTGCGGGACATTCAGGAGGGTCGGGATGAGTGGGAAGAGGCGATAGAGACGCAGAAAAAGCTTCTCAAACTCAGTGGCAAGGGACAGAGTGAACAGTCACACCTGAGAGGTCTGAAATATCAGTGTTCTGTGAACTTTATAGATAAGGGCGAGCACGACAGAGCGTTAAAGCTTCTTCGGGATATTCTCAAGGAATCCCCGGATTTTATCCCGGCTATCCTTTCCCAGGGGGAAGCCTATATCGCGATGGGAAAACTGGACGAGGGCTTAAAGGTGCTGGTCGACGGCTATCGAACCCATAAGAAACCGGTGTTCCTTCAGGTCATGGCCCAAAAGCTCATGGACCAGGAAAACCCCAGAAAGCTCATTGAGATATACAGGGAACTTCTTGAAAAGATGCCCCAGGATGTCTTTGTAAATCTGTTTTACGGTAAAACCTGCCTGCGTCTGGAGATGATCGACGATGGGTTCATGGCGTTAAAGAAAGTCGAGTCATTGGGATACGACTCCCCGTTGCTCCACGCCCTGCTCGGTGAGGCTAACGCCAGGCGGGAACGTTTTCAGGAGGCCATCGAGGAGTTCCGCAAGTTTATCGATATCTCACTGGGGATGAATCCGCACTATCAGTGCGGGAACTGCGGTCACACTGCCATGCAGTGGTCTGCCAGATGTGAATCCTGCGGTATGTGGGACACGTCGACCATCCCGGGTCTTGTTGATACACCGACTCCTCCAGCCGCCGCTCCGCGGTATGATGTCGAGGAGTAGGGTCCTCGACAGTATGGATGTATCGAAGTAACGATTTGTCGAAGTGGTAATAAATGCAAACCACACATCGATACCCCGGTATTTCGTTACATCGATACAAATTGGAGGAGTCTTCTTAATATTTCCCTGTGAATATGGACAAAAAAAAGACTCCGACAGTGCTGATGGTCCTCGACGGCTGGGGCATGCCGACCGGAAAGAATATGGATGCCATATCAGCAGCCGGAACCCCCGCCATGGATGGGCTCAAACGGAGTTGCCCGAGTACGGTACTGAGCGCTTCGGGTGGGGATGTCGGCCTGCCTGACGGCCAGATCGGCAATTCAGAGGTGGGCCACCTCAATCTGGGCGCCGGTCGCATCGTGTACCAGGACTTTACACGGATCAACAAAGCTGTCGAGTCCGGGGAATTTCAGAAAAACCCTGTCCTTCTCGAAGCCATCGACAGAGTTAAGAAAGCGTCAGGCAATCTCCATGTAATGGGATTGTTGTCCGATGGCGGTGTTCACAGCCACATCGATCAGATCAAGGCCTTCATCTCCATGGCATCTACCGGAGGTGTAAAAAACATTTTTGTGCATGCTTTCATGGACGGAAGGGACACCCCCCCGAACAGCGGCATCAATTATATGAGAGAAATGGAATCCCACCTGGCAATCTCCGGTAACGCCCGGATAGCGATGGTCTCGGGGCGTTACTATGCCATGGACAGGGACAACAGATGGGACAGGGTCGAAAAAGCCTACCGCGCCATGGTCCATGGGGAGGGGAGAAATACCACCACCGGGGAGAAAGCGGTCCAGGAGGCATATCGGAAGGGTGAAACCGACGAGTTTATTACTCCTACGGTTGTCTGTGATGCCAATGGTCCGGCCGGGTTGATCTCGGATGGGGACGGGATCGTGTTCATGAATTTCCGCGGCGATCGCGCCCGCGAGATAACCAGGGCTTTGACAGAAGAGGATTTCTCAGATTTCAATCGGGGAACAATGGTCAGACTCTCAACTTATACCTGTCTGACGGAATATGACGATGATTTCACCCTTCCCGTCGCGTTTCCCCCTATACAACTGACAGGGATTCTCGGTGAGGTTCTCAGTCAAAGGGGATTGACCCAACTCAGAATTGCGGAAACCGAGAAATACGCCCACGTCACCTTCTTCTTCAACGGCGGTGAGGAACCTTCGCTTCCCGGTGAGGACAGATGCCTGATCCCGTCTCCCCGGGATGTTCCCACTTACGACCTGAAACCTCAGATGAGCGCTGATGAACTCACTGATGAATTGCTGAGAAGACTTGATGCCGGCGTGTATGATTTTGTTCTTGTCAACTACGCCAATCCGGATATGGTTGGGCACACCGGGGTGTTCGACGCGGCTGTCAAGGCAATCGAAAAGGTGGATAAGTGCGTTGGCAGGGTGGCGGACAGAATTAAGGATTTGGGGGGCAGGATGATTATAACGGCCGACCACGGAAATGCCGAATCGATGCAGGATCCCAATGGGATAGCACACACAGCCCACACAACCGGCCCTGTACCGCTGATCCTCCTGGGGCCTGACTTTAATCCAGGAAACCCTGCTCTTCGTGAAGGCACGCTTGCCGATGTCGCCCCGACGATCCTGAAGCTCATGAATATTCAACAACCTCCGGAGATGACCGGACAGCCACTCTTCTGATAGGTTGTTTAGTACAATGTACTATGTACTAAAAAACGGAAATGCTGTTGGTTCCTTTTTTGCAAAGCGGTTGATATGGAACCCAACCAGTATTTCCGTTTTTTACTCGACGCACTCTACCCTCCAATCTGTCTGCTCTGCGGTGATCTCTCTGACGGCAGATTTCCGCACTGCTGCGATAGTTGTTTCAGCTCCTTTCAGCGATTGCACGAGGCGGTGTGCAGCATCTGTGGAAAACCGTTTCCCGTTCCGGATCATCCCCATCCCTGTCTGGAGTGCATCGGGAAGAAACCGCCTTTTGACTGGTGTAGGGGATTGTATCTGTACAGTGGCCCAATGGCTGAAGCCGTTTCCCTTCTCAAGTACAGAAGAAAACTCTCCCTGCTGTCTGTAGTCAATTCGGCTATTATGGAGGCACTCGAGGATCTTAAAGTCCCGAAGGCCGACCTTGTTGTCCCGGTTCCCATGGTGTTTTCACGTATCTTGAAAAGAGGTTTTAACCAGGCGTCTGTTCTTGCCGGGCCCCTGGCGGAAAGGTTTGGGATACAGATGCTTTCGTCAGCTCTGAAGCGGGTAAAAAACAAACCTCAGGTGGGTCTGGATATAGCCGGCAGAGCGGCCAATGTTCGGGGAGCATTTATCCCCGGCAGGGAATACAGGGAATTGAAGGGGAAGAGGGTTCTGGTGTTCGACGATGTTTACACCAGCGGTGCCACTGTGCGCGAATGCAGCAGGGTTATTGGCAGAGCTGCCTCCAGTGTTTCAGTCCTGACCCTGGCCAGAACCGGTGGCGTTGAGAATGCCGGATATTTCGTCATGGATCAGACCGTTTGACGCTATCACCCTTGAGCCGTCAAGGGTAATGGGGCTGCTTTCAAAATCGGTTACGGTACCGCCGGCCTCCCTGACGGCCAGGATGCCTGCCGCAACGTCCCACGGTTTGAGGCCAAGCTCCCAGAAACCGTCAAAACGCCCGCAGGCAACGAAACAGAGATCGAGAGCGGCGCTTCCACAGTGTCTGATACCCTGAGCGGCAAGGGCCAGCCGGGCGCAATACTCGAGATTGTTTTCGGCAGTTGCCCTGATGTCGTAAGGGAACCCTGTTCCCAAAAGGCTTTTGTCGAGGTTGTCAACCTTTGACACCACGATGGGGTGTCCATTCAATGCGGCTCCTTCCCCCTTGATGGCCGTGAAAGTTTCCTCCGACATGGGATTGTGAACCACACCGCAAAGGGTATCCCCGTGATGGACCACTGCAATGGAGACGCTGAAAACAGGCAACCCGTGGGCATAATTTGTCGTGCCATCCAGCGGATCAACGACCCAGATATGACCGTCAGCGCCTCGGTCGTCAAGATCTTCCTCAGCCAGGATCCCGTGATCCGGATATCTTGCGAGAATTTCCTCCTGGATAATATCCTGGGCGGCACGATCCATTTCCGTAACCAGGTCTACCTCACCTTTGAACTCCACCGAAAAATCGGTTTTCAGTCGGTGTTTCAGAACGGCCCCGGCCTTTCGGGCAATACGGATGGCATCCTCGAGGAACTGCTGGGACGTATGTTGTTGATTGTCCATAGTCGTCAGTGATATTAAGTGTCTTCAACGAGGGTTATGGGCATATCCGGGGATTGTATGAGAACTGTCAGAGGGGTGGAACAGTAGGTGCAGTAGACCGTTTGTCCGTCCTTCTCGTCCCCATCCAGGGGTAAGTCGGCACTGCAGATGGGACAGGATATGTCTTGCATGGTTAATCTCTCCAGGGAAAAATGAGCGATCCGCAGAAATGATTGAGCAAAAACGATATCGCATAAGAGAGGTTCTTGCAAGCACCCTTCTCTTATTATGTGTGGTGCCTGTGGTTTATAGCGAACCATCGCGCCTGGAAGATCTGCAAAGACGCTACTATCTTGCCCTGGAAAAAGACAGGCCGGCTGTCCTTGAGGATATCAGGGAATTGGGCTCCGCCAAAGCGCTTCAGTTCACACTGGGGCTGCTCAACTATCCAGATGTGAAAGTCAGGCTGGAAGCCGTGGCGAGCGTAAAGGAATGGGGCTACGAAGGCTATAAGGCCCTGTTCGAAGGTATGGAAAACCCCGAGATCAGCTGGATGTGCGAGTCCGTATTCGTCGATCTCGGGTCACGTTCGGTACCGTTTCTCCTGGACAAACTGGAGGATGAGAAAGATTCTAACAGGGCTCGGGCTGCCTATCTCCTTGGGATAATCGGCGACTCCCAAGCCGCTGGGCCTCTTTACAATCACCTGAAGGACCCTTCCAGGGAAGTCCGGATCCAGACTATCCAGGCTCTGACCGACATGGGGAATGAGGAGGCCCTGGGATATATCCTGGAGGTGTTTGAGACTGAGGACGTCGCACTGGCGGATTTCGTTCTTCTGGCCGCCGAGAGGTTCGGCTGGCGGGCGGCTGATATTCTCGAAACATCTCTTCAGTCGAGGAATGAGAAAGTCAGAAGCGGAGCGGCAATGGCCCTGGGAAGGATCGGTGTTCCCGATTCCATACCTCTTCTCATCAGGGCTCTGGAGGACCCTTCTCCAAAGGTCCGGCGCAACGTCGTCCGCGCTCTTGGTAAATTCAGGAGTGACGAAGTCATTAATGCGCTCGTGATGGCCCTCGGTGACCCCGACCTGGAGGTTCAGGAGTACGCCAGCAGTGCCCTGGCAAACAGGGGCCCTGATATTGTTCCTGTCCTCATCGGGGATCTCAGGTCATCTGATCCGCTGGTCCGCAAGAACGTGATCTCGGCCCTGAGAAAAACAGGCGATAAACGGGCTGTTGAGCCGGTGATCAAAATGCTCGAGGACCCCGATGAGGTCGTCCGCATGTTCGCCGTTTCGGCTCTCATGGAGTTCAAGGACCCAAGGGCGATCCGTCCCCTTATTTACATACTGGGCAACGAGGAGAAAATCCACTGGATGGTGGCCTTTGCCTTCATGGAGATGGGTAATGAGGCGGTGGAGGAGTTGCTCATGGCCACAGGGGATGCGGAGTTCTGCTACGTCCGGAACCTGATCATCCTCAGAATGGGGGACAAGGCCCTGGATGTCCTCCACGAAAGGGCGCAGACCGGAAGAGGGGAAGTCCGCATGAATGCCATTTCCATCCTGGGAGAACTGGGCTACAGGGAGAGTCTGCCTGTTCTCATCAACCTTCTTGCGGATGAGGAGGTTGGTTGGGTAGCCGCCTACTCACTTGCGAGCTTCGGGAGTGATGCCTGGGAGGTCCTGTATCAGGCTGCCAGGAGTGAGGGCATCAGGAGGAAGAATGCGCTGGATAGTATTTCCCGCATTGACGATCCGGGAGCCCGGATCATCCTGGTGGACAGTCTCTCCGACGACGATCCTGATCTGCGAAAAGCTGTGTCCGAGCCGCTGGTAAGGGCCGGGATATCGATCATGCCCCTCCTTGTGGAGAAAATGAGAACCCTTGACCAGGATAAGTTCGATGATGCAGCGGAGATCCTCTGCCGCATCAATGATCCGGAAGCCGAAATGGCCATAACGTCGATACTCTTTCCGGAGCCTTGGGCTGTTATGACCCTGGACGGAGACCAGCTGTTCAGATTCCGGCATGCCTACGCTCAGAAGGGCAGCATCGTCGCGATACGCACCCGTTTGCAGGCGGAGATAAGCAGCACCACAGGAGGTGGCACGTGGCAGAGAGTCGCACCCTAGTCGCCAATCGCCGGGCGCGTTTCAGCTACGAGATCCAGGAAACAATAGAGGCGGGCATCTCCCTGATGGGCACCGAGGTCAAATCCATCAGGGATGGGCAGGCCAATATCAAGGAAGCCTATGCAGACATTCGCGGTGGCGAGGTCTTCCTGGTGGGCGCTCACATCAGCCCTTACGAGCAGGGCAACCGATTCAACCATGAACCCCTGAGGGACCGGAAGCTCCTTCTGAATGCCAATGAGATAAAACGTCTTACAGGCAAGGTACAGGAAAAGGGTCTGACCCTGGTGCCCCTGAGGCTCTATCTGAAGGGACGACTCATCAAACTCCAACTGGGCGTTGGACGGGGCAAGAAGCTGTACGACAAGCGGGAAACCATAAAGCGCCGGGATCAGGAGCGGGAAGTGGAAAGAGAGCTTTCACGACGGGAACGAGATTAATCCAGTATTCAGTCTTTCTAACTCCCGACACTCAATCCTTCAGTGTATAGAAGATTGTCAAATGTGGTATCATCAACAAGTTCAGGTGTCCGGGAATGACACTCACAAGTGGAATATGGGATGGTTGATATGGGTAAGATCCAGACGGTTAATGCCATAGAATCGATCAGTTCCAAACTCGAATGGTTAAGGCATCTGGATCCCAAAATTTTCAGGTTCGATGATCCCGAGGTGGAAGCCCTTGGAAAGGAGCTCTCGGATCTGGTCGTAGATCTTTTTGGCCACGGTTCCCCGGAATTCGAGAAATTCCACGAATACAGGATCTGCATGGGACCCTGGTCCATGAAAGACTCCTCCTCCGAGAAGCAGGCGAAGTTCGAACTGGGTATTCCCAAAGCTGTAACAGACCTGAGCGAACTGTTGGAAGCGGTAGGTTCTCTTGAATCCTCGGGGGAAACGAAAAAGACCTCCCCTCCGCTCAAAGCCCAACCCCCTGTCGCAGAACCCCAGGCTGGAAAAACCACGCAACCGTCACAAAAAAAAACTGCGGAGAAGCCCAAGGAGAAGCCCAGGGAGAAGAAACCCACAGGAGACTCAGACATGCCACCGGTTAGAGAAAAGACCCCCCCGGGAACGAAGGTTCTTCTATTGCACAGCGGGGAGGACGAAATGACCGTATCCGTCATCGACCTGCTCGACAAATTGGGGGTTGACACGATCATGCCGGACGCGAGTCAGGAAAGCACCGCCGAGTACATGGGGGAAATAGCCGGTATCTCCAAAGTAAGCTTTGCCGTCTACCTTCTGAATCCCGATGAGAAAACACTGTTCCCGGGGCTTCCAGGGAAGATCTCCAAAGCCAAGCCACGCCAGGATACCATCTTTGAACTGGGCCTTCTTGTGGGAAAACTGGGCCGGGACAGGGTCGCTGTTCTTTTCAGAAGGGAAAGAGGTGTTGATATCCCGGAAGATTTCTTCGGGGTGAACTATGTTGCTTTCGATGCGGCCGGGGGGTGGAAGATCAACCTCATCAAGCTGCTCAAGGCATCCGGTTTTGAAGTCGACGCGAATATCCTGTTCGAGTAGCTTTCCACCAGAGGCTTTTTTTAATTCCTGTTTGGGGGAGAAAATTGGCTTGGGATGTATTAAATACCAGGTTGGGAAAGGCACTCTTCCTTGTTTTATCAGTCCTCACTTTTATCTGGCCTGCGACTTTATCCGCTGCCATGGTGAATCTAGATCTTGCCAACAGGGTGGAACAGTACCAGAAGACAGTGGACAAGATCCGAAATCCCCACGAATTTTCATGCGAGGAATGTCATGAACAGGTCGGGACGAAGAAAAAATTCCTGGAGTACATCGTTGGTGAAAACACCATCGGGCTGTGCCTGAGGTGCCATGAAGCATCCCACCTTCATCCGGTGGGTGTTCCGGCTGCAGACAATATTGACAAGATCTCCAGGATAACGCTCCCCGTTGGCAAGGGCTCATTCAAAGGGAAGATTGTCTGCCTGACGTGTCACTACGTCCATGCGGACGTGTATCACAGCCATCTTATTCGTGGTGATTCCGATCGGGACCAGGACCGTCGGGATTTTCTCTGCTCTATCTGCCACGGTACCAGGCTCATAACCAGATCGCCCCATGATCCGGCGAGCAAAGCTTGCTCCTTCTGTCATACGAGCATCCCGGAAAAGGGCCAGGCCCTGTCGGAGATCCTCAAATCCAATGTCCAGGCGCGATGTAATTTCTGTCATGGCGCCCTGGATAATGCACATTTCCTCGCCGTTAATCCCTTCGCTGATCCGGATGTCACCTGGCGTTTCGACAAGGTTGGCATTCCGCTTCTGGCAGGGAGATTCACATGCATCAGCTGTCACGATCCCCATGCCTTCGAGAACAGGAAGAGAAAGATGCTCAGGGAAAGTTATCTGACGTTGGCTGCCCGTTCCGACCACGTCAACCCGCATTGGAAGGAGGTCCTTTGTATCGCCTGCCACACCGAAGAGCCCGAGGGCGAAAAGGCCAACCTTCGTTTCAAAGGGGACATCAACAAACTGTGTGACCGCTGCCATAACGGGAAATTCGCCCGAAGGGATGTCCACCCTGTAGGTGTCATCCCATCGAAAGCTGTCAGGATCCCTTCCGGCATGCCGTTAAAAGACAGTAAGCTCACCTGTTCAACGTGTCACGATTCCTCAATGCAGGA
>QIEJ01000228.1 GCA_003228585.1 Pseudomonadota bacterium | reverse complement strand
ACAGCGCAGCCATTTGGAGGTTGCTCCACCCTTCGACAGGCTCAGGGCAGGCGGGGTTTCACAGGGTGACATATCCTCCTCACCTGATCTCCTGAAAATGGTCCCTTACATTAATTTTCCCCTCCCTTGACGGGAGGGGATCAAAGGGGAGGGTGAAGATATTTGTGACACCCCCACCTCGGTCCTCCCCCGTCAAGGGGGAGGAAGAATTCGGTAGGGTGACTGTTTTGAGGAGGATCTTTGTTCATGAACTCCTTGGCGTCCTTTGCGGCTTGCCTGCCGCGCCGAAGCCTTGGCGAAGGCGGGAGTGACCGAAGGGAACGGGCGAGAGACAGAATCTATAAATTTCTAACCTTGATATTACCCCGTGAAACCCTGTGGAGTGACCTTTTAATGGTCACACTGTGGTAAATCAGCTTTTGCAACGAGCGAGCGCGAGAAAATTTTGGATTTTGGATCTTGGATTCAGAATCCAGCAGGTACTCATTTCCCGGATGAACCATACTTAGTACCATGTACCTGGGCGTCGGCCGCCAAGAGAATTCCTTGGACATTTTTTCCTTCGTATATAAAAATAGCCCTGCTTGCCGTATCCCTGACCTTTGCACAGAGACGCCACAGGTGGCAGGTTAGAGTGCGGCTGTTTCTCGGCCCCTGGTTGTGGTATAAAATATCTAATGATAACAACAGGTTATAGCGTATTGCCTGGGAGGCCCCCGGTGGACCCCATCCTATGGGAAAAGTGATAGCGATTGCAAACCAGAAAGGCGGTGTCGGAAAAACGACCACTGCTGTTAACCTTGCCGCATCACTGGCTGCAGCTGAGCAGGGCACGCTGTTGGTGGACCTGGACCCCCAGGCAAACGCCACCAGTGGACTGGGTGCCGATTCATCAGCCCTGGGCCAATCTGTATACCAGGTGTTGCTGGACCAGAAGCCCATGTCGGGAATCGTCGTTGATACGGCTCTCGATTTTCTGACCCTTGCCCCGTCCCATGTGGACCTTGTCGGAGCCGAGATCGAACTTGTCAGCGCTCTTTCCAGGGAAACCCTGTTGGCGAGGGCCATGGAGGACGTGAAAGACAGATATCGTTTCATCATTGTCGATTGTCCACCGTCCCTTGGCCTCCTCACCCTTAACGCGCTGACTGCCGCAGACACCTTGCTGATTCCGCTCCAGTGTGAGTACTACGCTATGGAGGGGCTGGAAAGACTCTTGAACACCGTCAAGCTGGTTCGCGGTGCGCTGAATCCAAAGCTGGAAATAGAGGGGATTCTTCTGACCATGTTTGACTCCAGAAACAATCTTTCCCACCAGGTGGCGGCAGAAGCGAGAAGTCACTTTGCCAGCAAGGTGTTTAAAACAGTTATTCCGCGAAATGTTCGGTTAAGCGAGGCGCCGAGTCACGGCAAGCCAGGCATTCTTTATGATATTCAATCGGTTGGCACCCAGAGTTATTTACAGTTGGCCAGAGAGATTTTGAACGGAGCGAATTTAGGATAAAGGGAGAACCATGTCAGCAGATAGAAAACGACAGGTGCTGGGCAGGGGGCTCGGGGCCCTGATCCCCGGCAGCGAGAAGGCGGTCGAACAGGGAGAGATGCTCCTCGTTCCTGTAGAGGAGGTTTTCCCCAACCCTGAGCAGCCGCGCAGAGCCTTCGATGCGACCAGGCTCGCCGAACTTGCTGCGTCAATTAAGGAAAAAGGTGTTCTTCAGCCCATTCTTGTACAGCGGGTTCCCGGGGGATATGAGCTTGTTGCGGGAGAAAGGAGGCTGAGGGCCTCAAAACTGGCGGGCCTGAAAAGGGTGCCGGTTTTAATGAAAAAACTGGACCAGGATGACAGATTGGAGCTCGCTCTTGTCGAAAACATCCAACGTGAGGATCTGAACCCCATCGAGGAAGCCCAGGCGTACAGAGAGCTTCAGGGTCACCACGGTTATACTCAGGAGGAAATAGCAAAAAGAGTAGGAAAAGACCGCGTGACAGTCGCCAACGCACTCCGGCTTCTGGCCCTTCCCGAATTTGTCAAAGAGAAACTCGTTGCCGGAAAGGTTTCCGCCGGGCATGCCAGGGCCCTTCTTGGTCTCGAAGACGGCAAAGAAATGCGTGCCCTTCTAAACAGAATCCTTAAAAGAGGGCTTTCAGTGAGGGAGGTAGAAGAGGCTGTTAAGCGCAGAAGGACACAGACACCCTCTAAAATGACAGGCTCCGAGCCCCTTTCGGAGTTCACAGCTCTGATGAGGCGACTGGAGCGCCGCCTGGGCTCAAAAGTGAACATCAGGGACGGGAAAAAGGGGGGCAGGATCGAGATCTCTTACGGTAGCCTGGAGGAACTGAACGGAGTGGTTGAGAAGATTCTAAAAGAATAGTACTTAAGTACTGCATGTCAGGATATAAGCACTGTTAAACATGGAGGACAACAATATGAACGGGAAAAAAGACAAGGCAAACACTCCTGGACGCGGAGAGATAAAGGCGTTCCTCGGAGAGGGAACCGATTTCAAGGGAATCCTTACATTCGAGGGAACAGTCCGGGTGGACGGCAAGCTGGAGGGCGAAATCATCACCAAGGACACCTTGATAGTCGGCGAAACCGCCATGGTCAACGCGGAGATCAATGTTCACACCATCGTGATCAGCGGGGTTGTCCGGGGAAACATCATCTCCACGGGCAGGGTTGAGGTTCGCAGGCCCGGCAAGCTCTTCGGGAACATCAAGACCCCAAGCCTCTTAATTGAGGAGGGGGTTATGTTCGAGGGCAGCTGCAGTATGACTCAGGAGGAGAGCAAGGTTTCGCCCCTTTCCGCGAAAAAGGAGATCGAGGTGGCCCAGGATGTGGTGCCGGTTGCAAAAAACGATTGATGAATTGTCCTGGATAAAGTACTGTGCATGGTCGTTTTTTATATGAGGGGCAGGGCAACTTCTCACACAGACCACGTCAGGCTTGTTGTAACAAGGACACTGACCTTAATCCTGATCGTTGCGGGGTTACTGCTCCTTGCCGGTTACAAGCCGTGGGCAAAAGGAGCAATCCTGGGTGGGATTGCCAGTTTGGTAAACCTTCTTGTCATAGCCGTCGGCATTGGGGACCAGATGTTGGGAAAGGGCGCCAGGAAGGCCGCAGCAAGATTCGCTCTTAGAATGTTGATAACGGGCGGGGCCCTTGTGTACGCTGGGATGAATGACAGTATTGCCCTTGGTGCCGCTATTCCCACCCTGTTCATCGCCCAGGCGGTGCTGGTTTTCAACGAGCTTGCCGAAAATGACAAGATGGCTGAATAAAGGAAACCAGGGAACAGACCATCCACAAAGGACACGATGGAAGACCTGACTCAAGTAGCGACATATTCCTTCGAGCTGTTCGGGCGGCACATGACGGTTAACACCGCCACGATATTGAACACGTGGCTTGTGATGGCAGTCCTGATTGTTCTTTCCTTAGTCGCAACCCGCCGCACAAAAAAAAGGATACCCAATCCCGCCCAGAGAATAGCGGAGGTGTACGTGTCCTCAATGGACAAGCTCACCAGAGAGACACTGGAAACCACAAGCCGCAGCTACATGCCCCTGGTCGCCACCATGTTCCTGTTCCTGGTCCTGTGCAACTGGTTAGGGATCATCCCGGGGCTGGCGGAACCCACCAAGGATTTAAACACACCACTGAGCCTTGGAATAATGGGTTTTTTCATCACCCATACGGCCGCCATCAGGGAAAAGGGCATCGCCACTTATCTAAAGGAATACTGCCAGCCGTTCTTTATCATGGCGCCCTTGAATGTGATCGGTGAGCTGGCAAAGGTGGTTTCCATCTCTTTTCGCCTTTTCGGCAACATTCTGGGGGGAGCCATAATAATCGCGGTTGTTTCACACATGATATACAGCCTGGTCCTGCCGCCCTTCCTTTATGTTTTTTTCAGCCTCTTTGTAGGAACGATACAGGCTTTTGTTTTCACTATGCTCACTATCACATACATAGCAGTGGCGACTAAATAGAGGTTTCAAGTGGACTCGGTAGCTGTTTCCGAAATTGTCACAACGCTGAACCTGCTGGGGGCGGCAATAGCCATTGGTCTCGGTGCGATCGGCGCAGGGATCGGGATCGGAATGGCTGGAGGGCATGCGGTCGAGGGAATGGGGCGGCAGCCCAGGATAACATCCGAGCTTTTCCGGACCATGCTCATAGGGCAGGCTGCCGCATCGACCCCACCAACGTTTGCGCTGGTTGTCTCCATTCTTCTGCTCTTCGGCAATGTGGGAGGGACCACCCTGATCCAGGGTTTCGCCGCCCTGGGCGCCGGGATCTCCATCGGCGCCGGCGCTTTTGCGTCGGGCGCGGGAAGTTCCCTGCCGGTTGCCTGGGCTTGTTCGGCCATCGCGCGTCAACCTCGTATGCGCAGGTCTTATATGACACTGATGCTCCTCGGACAGGCCGTCAGCCAGACGCCGGTCATCTTCGCCCTCATGGTCTCCTTTATGTTGATCTTTTTGCCTGCGAAGCCTGATGCGGGTTTGGTGGAGTTCGTAGCTGTTTTGTCGGCCGGCATCTGTATGGGGTTCGGAGCCATGGGCCCCTCAATAGGATGTGGAATGGCGGCAGAATCGGCAATCATCGGCGTCAGACACCATCGTGACCCTGAAGTCGCCGTGGGCCTTTTGACCCGCGTGATGCTGCTGGGGCAAGCTGTGGCGCAATCGACGAGCATCTACGCTCTCGTGGTGTCGTTGGTCCTGATCATGTTGGTTTAAACGGGATTTGTTCAACCATACTGACAAGGAGGAACTAAATGGACGGAATTACTGGAGCAGAACTCATCAGGGCGGCGGCCTTGCTCGGAGCAGGGATGTCTATGGGATTTGGAGCCATAGGACCGGGTATTGGAGAGGGTTTCGCCGCCGGTAAGGCCTGTGAGGCCATTGGAAGAAATCCGGATGAAGCCGGCCTCCTGACCAGAACCATGCTGGTCGGTCAGGCAGTCTCGGAGTCTACGGGAATTTATGCTCTTGTGGTTGCCCTGCTGCTGATCTTTGTGGTCAAGGGCTAATCAAGCGTCCTGATACACAAGGTTCCCTGCGACAGGGGGTTTTCAGGGAAAAACTGTTGACAGTCAAGGGCGGTTTTATTACTTTGTTGGTCGCTTTGTTCGATAATATTGTGCTTACAGTGAGGCGGAGGCGCACTTGGTCAGTATTAACTTTACCCTTCTGGTACAGCTTGTTAATTTCTTGATTTTGCTGGTTGTTCTTAACTTCCTGCTCTTCAAGCCGATCCTTAAAGTCCTGGACAATCGCCAGAAACTTTTGAAGGATTCAGCAGAACTGGAAAAACGAGTCGCCACATTGGCCGACGAGAATATATCCGAATACGAATCAAAGCTTCACGATGCCAAACAGGAGGCCATGTCAATTCGAACCGGCAGCAGAGGTGAAGCCCTGGCACAACTCCGGCAGATCGTCCAGCAGACAAAAACAGACAACGTCCAGGAACTTGACAAGGCAAAAGAGACCCTGAAAGAGGAGACCGAGCGATCCCGGAAGATCCTTCAGTCGGAAACCGAGGGTCTGGCTGTACAGCTCGCCTCCAGGCTCATGGGCAGATCCGTTGGAGGGAAAGCATGAGTTCCCGGCGCTGGCTCAACCCGCCGATAGTCATGATCATTGGAAGCACGCTGGCAGGGATCGTCTTTCTGACCATCGGTGGCCGTGGTCCTGTATACGACCTTGTTATGAGGATCGTGAACTTCACAGTCCTTTTGGGTGTGTTGATCTATTTTGTCCGCAAGCCTGTTGTGGAGGGGATGAGAAGCAGCATTGAATCGGTCCGCAAGATGATCATCGATGCCGAGGAAGCCAGGAAGCAGGCCGAAACCAAGCTGAAGGAAACCGAGGAGCGCCTGGCAAAGGTCGATGAGGAAACAGAAGCTCTTCTCGCCGCGGCCCAAAAAGAGAGCGAGGTTGAAAAAGAGAGGATCCTGGCCGAAGCTGAGAAAGTGGTTCAGAGACTTAAAGGAGAGGCCAGGGTTTTTATTGAGCAGGAACTGAAAAAAGCTCAGGATCTTCTGAGAAAAGAAGTTGCGGGATCCGCCATGGACCTCGCTGAGCAGATCATCCGGGACAACGTAAAGCCGGAAGATCAGAAGCGGTATATCGTCGAATACCTCGAAAAACTGGAGGCTAGCTAGAAGTGATCGGATTAGTTCTTGCGCGGCGGTATGCCAAAGCTCTGATTGATCTGGCCCGGGAGCAGGGAAAGGTGGACGAGGTGGGGGAGGACCTGGCAAAGATCACGAAGGTTTTCTCCGAAAGCCATGACCTCGCAAACGCCTTCTCCGATCCGACAGTGTCGACTCAGGTCAAGGGCGAGGTCCTGGAAAAAGTTCTGGAGAAGAGCAACATCCAGAACCTGACCTTGAAGTTCCTTCAGGTTCTCCTTGAGAAACACCGCATTCTTGGTCTGAAGGAGATCAATCAGGCCTACACGGAGTACGCGGACAATCTGGCCAATCGAATGCGCGCCAGGGTCGTCACTGCGGTACCTCTTGATAAGGATGAAGAAAAAAATGTCCGGGCGGCTCTGGAGCGCATGTCCGGCAAAGAAGTGGTTGTCGAAATGGAGGTGGACGAAAGCCTTCTTGGCGGCATGGTGGCCTACATGGATGGCCAGGTATATGACGGCAGCTTAAGCAATCAGTTGCATCAGGTTAAAGAAAGCCTGCGCAAGGGGAGATAGATCGACATGCAGATCAGGGCTGAAGAGATCACCGAGATTATTAAAAAACAGATTGAAGGTTTCGAAAAGAGCATCGATGTCAAAGAAACCGGTGTCGTTCTTTCCACGGGTGACGGAATCGCTCGCGTTCACGGCCTGGAGAATGTCATGGCCGGCGAGTTGGTGGAGCTTCCCGGAGAGGTTTTCGGAATGGTGCTCAACCTCGAGGAGGACAACGTCGGTATCGTTTTGCTGGGCGACTATCAGCTCATCAAAGAAGGGGATGTCGTCAAGCGCACAGGACGCATTGTCGAGGTTCCATGCGGAGAAGGAATGCTGGGCAGGGTGGTAAACGCCCTTGGGCAGCCCATCGACGGCAAGGGGCCCATAGAGACCGCCGGTTCCCAGTTGGTTGAGGTGATCGCCCCTGGTATTGTCCGCCGTCAGCCGGTTAAAGAACCTCTCCAGACAGGACTGAAGGCTATCGATTCGATGATTCCCATCGGACGCGGGCAGCGCGAGCTCATCATCGGTGATCGGCAGACCGGCAAGACCGCCGTTGCGATTGACACCATCATCAATCAGAAGAACGCTGCCGATCCAGTCATCTGCATTTATGTTGCAGTGGGACAGAAAGAGTCAACTGTGGCGAGGGTGGTCGCTGACCTCGAGGAACACGGCGCCATGGAGTACACCATCGTCGTTTCAGCAGCGGCCAGCAACCCCGCGCCTCTGCAGTTCCTGGCGCCCTTCGCCGGGTGTGCCATGGGCGAGTATTTCAGGGACAAGGGCGAGCACGCCCTGTTGATATATGACGATCTGTCCAAGCACGCAGTCGCTTACCGTCAGATGTCCTTGCTTCTCAGAAGGCCGCCGGGGCGGGAAGCCTATCCTGGTGACGTCTTCTATCTGCACGCAAGGCTGCTGGAGAGAGCGGCAAAGATGAGCGACGAAGATGGAGGAGGGTCTCTTACCGCCCTGCCCATCATCGAGACCCAGGCGGGTGATGTGTCGGCATATATTCCTACCAACGTGATCTCCATCACCGATGGTCAGATCTTCCTTGAGGCAGACCTGTTCTACTCCGGTGTCAGACCCGCCATCAACGTGGGTATTTCTGTTTCCCGGGTGGGTGGCTCGGCTCAGGTCAGAGCCATGAGACAGGTGGCAGGCCGGCTTCGCCTCGAGCTGGCCCAGTACAGGGAGATGGCGGCTTTCGCACAGTTCGGTTCCGATCTGGACAAGGCGACCCAGGCCCAGCTGGCCCGTGGTGCGAGGCTGGTTGAGGTCCTCAAGCAGGGACAGTACATCCCAATGGTGGTGGAAAGCCAGGTCATTATCATCTACGCGGCTACCAACGGGTACGTGGACAACTACCCCGTGGAGGCTCTTGCCAGATACGAAGAGGAGCTGCACCACTTTATGGACAACCGCCATCCGGAGATCATGAAAGACCTCCGGGAAAAGGGCAATATCGATGAAGATCTTGAGCCAAAGATCAAATCAGCCCTGGAGGCTTTCGCAAACGAATTCCTGTACGAGTAGGACGGCAGGTCATTTAAGAGGGAGAGCGCCGTGTAATGGCCAACCTTAGAGATATACAACGACGTATTAATTCGGTAAAAAATACCGAGCAGATCACCAAGGCCATGAAGATGGTCGCAGCCTCAAGACTCCGCCGGGCGCAGGAGGCTATTCTGTCCTCCCGTCCCTATGCCCACAAGATGCTGGAGGTCCTTTCGAGCCTGTCTCTCAGAACCAACCCGCAGGCTCACCCAATGCTCGTAACGCGCGAGCCGAAAAAAGTCGATCTTCTCATAGTCACCTCTGACAGAGGTCTTTGCGGCGCCTTCAATTCCAACATTATCCGGATGGCAGAAAGTTTCATGGCCGAACACCCCGACCGGGAGTTCTCCCTTCATCTTGTGGGGCGCAAGGCATCAGACTACTTCAAGCGCCGTGACGTAAACATCCGCAAGATCTCATTGAACATTCTGGCTGAGGCCTCCATGCCTCACGCCTCGGCGGTGGGGGGAGATCTTGTGGAGCACTACCTTAACGAGGAGTTTGACCAGGTATGCATGGTCTATAATGAGTTCAAATCCGCCATCCAGCAGACAGTCATCGTCGAGCAGCTTCTTCCCATCAAACCCATGGATATCAACGAGGACTACTTCCCTGTGGAATACATTTTTGAGCCGTCTGAAGATGCCATCCTTGAGGTACTTCTTCCCCGGCACATCAATGTTCAGATCTTCCGGGTTTTCCTCGAGTCTGTGGCGAGTGAACATGGAGCCCGGATGACCGCAATGGAGTCAGCCAGCAAGAACGCCGGGGAGATGATTGACAAACTGACATTGATTTACAATAGAACGCGGCAGGCGGCCATAACCACGGAACTCATTGAGGTCGTCAGCGGCGCCGAAGCGCTTAAATAACAAAAGAAAAAACCGTCAGGATTATAAGGGGGTACAGTCTGTGAAGAATATTGGAAAAATCACCCAGATCATCGGACCAGTCATCGACATTGAGTTTGAGCCCGGGAAACTGCCGGCCATCTATAACGCCATCAGAATCCAGGGCGAAGCCGGCGACCGTAAATTCGACCTGATATCGGAGGTTGCGTCTCACCTGGGCAACAACGTTGTAAGGACCGTGGCCATGGACTCGACAGATGGACTGGTCCGGGGCATGGATGCTGAGGACCAGGCCGGTCCCATCACCATCCCCGTGGGCCGTGGCACACTGGGCCGCATTATGAACGTCACCGGTGATCCGGTGGACGAGATGGGACCCATCGAGAGTGATGTGCGTTATCCAATCCACCGGGAGCCTCCCAGCCTGGAGGACCTGAGTACCGAGACCGAAATTCTCGAGACGGGCGTGAAGGTCATCGACCTGCTGCAGCCGTACCCCAAGGGTGGCAAGATCGGCCTGTTCGGCGGTGCCGGCGTCGGCAAAACCGTTATCATCATGGAGATGATCAACAATATCGCCACGGAGCATGGCGGCTTTTCAGTCTTCTCCGGTGTCGGTGAGCGGACCCGTGAGGGGAACGATCTCTGGCTGGAGATGAAGGAATCCAAAGTTCTGGACAAGGCGATCCTGGTATATGGCCAGATGAACGAGCCGCCAGGAGCCCGACAGAGGGTAGGTCTTTCCGGTCTTACGGCCGCGGAGTACTTCCGGGACGAGGAAGGTCAGGACGTTCTCCTTTTCATCGACAACATCTTCCGGTTCACCCAGGCCGGCTCCGAGGTTTCAGCGCTACTGGGAAGAATTCCCAGCGCCGTGGGATACCAGCCGACTCTGGCCACCGAGATGGGAGAGCTTCAGGAGAGGATCACCTCCACAAAGAAAGGGTCCATCACCTCCGTTCAGGCCATTTATGTCCCGGCTGATGACCTGACAGACCCGGCGCCTGCGACCACCTTCTCGCACCTTGACGCCACAACGGTTCTCTCGCGTCAGATCGCTGAGTTGGGTATCTATCCCGCGGTTGATCCGCTGGACTCCACATCGCGGATTCTGGATCCTCGAGTTGTCGGTGAGGAGCATTATCAGCTCGCCCAGGATGTCCAGCAGATCCTTCAGAAATACAAAGACCTTCAGGACATTATCGCCATTCTCGGCATGGACGAGCTTTCCGAGGAGGACAAGCTTACAGTCTCCCGGGCCAGAAAGATTCAGAGGTTCCTTTCTCAACCCTTCTTCGTGGCAGAGCAGTTCACGGGAACACCTGGTAAATACGTAAAACTCGAGGACACAGTCCGCGGGTTCAAGGAGATTGTAGAAGGGCAGCACGATGATCTCCCCGAGCAGGCCTTCTACATGGTGGGAACCATTGAAGAGGCTCTGGAGCAGGGCAAGAGGCTGGCGGAGTCCGCCTGACCCGGACCATGGCAGACATTGGCATCGAAAAATTGTTATTAGAGGTGGTCACCCCTGAAAAACTGGTGATCTCCGAGGAAGTGGACGAGGTTATCCTCCCCGGTGTCGAGGGCGAGTTTGGCGTCCTGCCCGGCCACATACCTTTTCTGACGGCGCTGAAGGTGGGCGAAATGGTCTACCGCAAAGGGGAAGTAAATAAGCATATGGCCCTGTCCTGGGGATATGTGGAAGTTATGGCTGGTGCTGTGAAAGTCCTGGCTGAAACAGCTGAGCCTGCAACCGAGATCGATATCAAGAGAGTTGAGTCAGCTCGAGCTGAGGCTGAAAAGATCCTCACAGCAGGCCAGGAGGACGCCGAACACGAGAAAGCCAAGGTCAGGCTGGAAAAATCTATTATCAGATCTCAGGTAGCGGGCCGACGCTAGTTCTGTACCTCAGAGAAAGGTCTGGCGTCTCACATGAGGCGCCTTTTTTTGGACATTGGACATTGGACTTCAAACATTGGACCCGAAACCCGGGGTTCGCCAAACTCTTTGTTCTTTTTGACTTTTAATGGTTTCCGGTTATAATGACCGGTGCCCTCGGGGGGTCGCCTCAAAGCGTGGGATCAACCCAAATTCGGGATGTGGCGCAGCTTGGTAGCGCGCATGGTTCGGGACCATGGCGGGTTCAAATCCCGCCATCCCGACCAGCTCTCAAAGCCTGGGAAGGCCAGGTCATTTTTTTCCCTGTCCATGCTCTATTTTCTGACCTTTGGATTCTTCATAGGTTATCTTTTATTCCTTTCCGTTCTGGTCTGGTTGTTTATCAGTCGTCTTCTTGCGCCCCGCATCGAAGCGAGCCGGGGCGAGGCGCTTGTGATCTTCTACTGCACCATGATCCTGTCTCTGATCTTTCTGATCCTCGTCAATTATTACACCGGCTTTCTTGCCGAGATCTACCGTTTTTTCGATGATTGGTTTTTCAGTGGACTGCATACGAGAAAGCTGTTGTAGCTTCCCACTAACGCATCTGCTCAAGGATCCGCCTGAGAGGGGGGATCACCCAGGAAGCGATGGCAATCTTGGCCAGGTCTCCAGGGAGAAAAGGCACCATTCCCATCACAAAAACAGATCCCAAGCCCACCTCCTTCTGCTGGATCCAGCGCAGGTAGCCGGCAAGATATGGAACGCCGACAAGATAGATGCTTCCTGTCCCCAGGAACAGAACAGTGACAAGGCGAATACGGCCTTCCTTTCTCTCGGCCCATTTCAGTCCGTAGCCCACGATAGCCGAGGCGACAGGAAAGGACAGAAGAAATCCGAAGGTAGGTGCAAAGATATATTGTGGTCCCCCACCGGAAGAAAAGATCGGAAGGCCGGCCAATCCCAGAACAATATAGGTCGCCATGGCCATGGCTCCAGGACCTGGGCCGAGAACGGCGCCGGAAATGAGAACGAAAAAGGTCTGCAGAGTAATAGGCACCGGGCCGATGGGAATGCGGATGTAAGCTCCGGCAGAGGTCAAGGCAATGGTGAGGGACATGAGAACTAAGGTTCTGGTTCTGGATCGCATGAAACAGTATCCTCCTGGGAGCCTGTAGGAGAACCCCATGCAGGCTCCTGGATATAGTTTGTCGGAAGATGTTATACTACTATCACGAAAAATCGAGCTAAATTCAAGAGTTAACCCGAAATTCGTGTTTATTCGAGTTTCATGAGGATTTCGGGTGGTGAAGCTGTTCAGACATGGGAAAGGGAAGCCACGATTAGCCTGGGAAGGGAACCAGGATATTATGCTGGTCATAGCTATCACAGGCGGCATCGGCAGCGGGAAATCCACAGTTCGCAAGATTTTCGAGGAGATGGGGGCGGTGGGTATAGATGCCGATGAATTGGCACGCAAGGTTGTCGAGTCGGGCTCGAAGGGCGCCCTGGAAGTCAGAGAGGCATTCGGCCCGTCATTTTTTGATGACCAGAACAGGTTGAAACGCAAGGCAATGGCGCGCCTGGTCTTTTCTGACCCTTCCGCACGGAAGAAACTCGAATCGATCCTCCACCCCAAAATTCGGGCCGAGGAATCCCGGATGATCAGTGAGATAAGCCGAAACAACCCGGACGCCATTGTTGCAGTTGAGGTACCTCTCCTTGCAGAGACACAGGGCAAGGAACCCTACGATGTCGTGGTCAGCGTCACTGCCCCGGAGAATGTGAGGCTGGACAGGCTGGTAGCCGCAGGCAGGTATGAACGGCCCGAGGCGCAGGCGAGAATCGGGCATCAGACGAAAGATGACTCCAGGGCCAGGATTGCAGACTATGTGATTGACAACAGTGGAACCCGGGAGGAAACGGTAAACCAGGCGAAGGCGGTTCTCTCTGCCCTGGTTGCGAATCTGTGAAGACATTTGGATAAAGTTGCTGCCTGCGCGAAAAGGGGTTGACAACTCTACCGCATGCCGTTAAGTTTTGTTCACCTATTAATAAATCCAGGAGCCTTGTCAAAATACCAAGCCCATAACTGATATTCCTTTGACGCAACCAGAAATCCCCTGTCCGGGAAACAAAAGTCTTTAAGTTGCAAGGCTGCCCTTAAACCTCTCTGACAGGGGGATGTCAGACTTAATCGACGCACAGGTAACAGCAAGCAGGCCCGCTGTAGTTGTCCTGAAGCGGGCTGGAGTATTATCGCGCCAGGTTCAATCTTGACAGGGTCGCAAAAAGTCCCGGTTGACTTTTCGCGAAGTTATCAACCTTTAAGGAGTGTACAGAACATGGATCTAACTGAACTGAAGGAAAAGTCCATTAGTGAACTGACCAAGATGGCGAGCAAGGAGTTCAAGATCGAGGGCGTGAGCAACATGCGCAAACAGGATCTGATCTTTGCCATGCTCCAGGCACAAGCCGAGCGGAAAAAATCCATCTACGGCAGCGGAGTGTTGGAGATTCTTCCCGACGGATTCGGGTTCCTGAGATCCCCGGATTCCAACTATTTACCCGGTCCGGATGACATATACGTCTCCCCGTCGCAGATAAGGCGTTTCGTGATGCGAACAGGCGATACGGTCACTGGAGAAATCCGCCCCCCCAAGGAGGGGGAGAGGTATTTTGCTCTTCTTAAGGTCGAAGGCCTGAACTTTGAACCCCCCGAAAAAGCGAAGGATAAGATCCTTTTTGACAACCTGACCCCCCTCTATCCGGAGGAGAGGATCGCACTCGAGACCGATGATCCTGGAAATTTCTCCATAAGGATCATGGACTTGATAACTCCCATCGGCAAAGGTCAGAGGGGGCTCATCGTGGCCCCGCCCCGCACCGGGAAAACAATGCTCCTTCAGAACATCGCCAACAGCATCAGCTTCAACCATCCGGAGATCTACCTCATTGTCCTGCTCATAGACGAGAGGCCCGAGGAAGTCACCGACATGCAGAGATCAGTTAAAGGCGAGGTGATATCGTCAACATTCGATGAGCCTGCCACCCGGCACATTCAGGTGGCAGAGATGGTCATTGAGAAAGCCAAGCGGCTTGTGGAGCACCAGAAAGACGTGGTCATTCTGCTTGACAGCATCACTCGTCTGGCCAGGGCCTACAACACGGTTTCACCACCCAGCGGGAAGGTGCTGTCGGGCGGAGTCGATTCCAACGCCCTTCACCGGCCAAAACGGTTCTTCGGCGCGGCACGGAACATAGAGGATGGCGGCAGCCTGACTATCATCGCCACCGCGCTGATCGATACCGGAAGTAGAATGGACGAGGTGATTTTTGAGGAATTCAAGGGAACCGGCAACATGGAACTGAATCTTGACCGGCGACTGGTTGAGAAGAGGACATTCCCGGCCATAGATATCAGCAAGTCCGGAACCCGGAAAGAGGAACTCATCGTGCCCGAGGACGCACTGAACAGGATCTGGGTCCTACATAAGGTTCTCGCTCCGATGAACACCGTCGACAGCATGGAGTTCATGCTGGACAAACTGCAGGGGACCAAGAGCAACAAGGAGTTCTTCGACATGATGGACAAGTAGACGTCCTTCGCCGCGGTCCCGGGTTCCGTGTCCCTGGTCCCGGGTACCAGAAACCAGAAACCAGAAACTAGAAACACGGAATTGGACTTGGAATGGATATTGTGGTATGAAATTTTGTTCATTTCGCTGATGCCCAGTCAGGAGGAAAAATAATCAATGAAGAAAGATCTCCATCCGGAATACAAGGAAGCGACATTTACCTGTGCCTGTGGAGCTGAGTACAACACAAAGTCCACCATCGACAGCAGGACAATAGATATCTGTTCCAACTGCCACCCCTTCTACACGGGGAAACAAAAGCTTGTTGATGCCGCTGGTAAGGTTGAGAAGTTCAAGAGGCGCTACGGGCAGAAGTGATGACCAGTGGCCCTCCAGATTCGCCTCCTTCCCTGTACCCCGGACCCTGAAGGGGTTGTTGCCCGCAAAATCAGGTTCTGCCGCACCCCCGCTTTCCCATTTTCCCCGTCCCTTCTTCCAGATTTTGAATCTGATGAGGGCAGAGGTTGGTCATAATGAGCCATCAGGAACATAAAATAGGCGGGCAGGCTGTAATAGAAGGCGTCATGATGCGTGCGCCCAGAGTGATGACGGTGGCGGTTCGCCGTCCATCCGGGGAGATCGTGGTCAAAGCTGACCAGCTCAATCTCCTTTCGGACCGGTTCCGGTTTCTCAAGCTGCCCTTTTTCAGGGGAACAGTATCCCTGTTCGGGACACTTATCCTGGGCATTCAGGCGCTGAACTACAGTGCCCAGCAGGCCCTGGAAGAGGATGAAGGAGAGGTCGGACCATGGGCCATGGCGGGCACCGTTGCCGCTGCCTTCGGTCTGGCTGTCTTCCTTTTTCTCCTCCTTCCCCTGTGGGTTACGAGGGTGCTGGAGGGACAATATGAGTGGGTCGAGGGCAGATGGGCGTTTAATCTCGTGGATGGTGTTTTGAGGCTCGTGGTGTTCTTTCTCTATCTGGCCGCCATAACACTGGTGAAGGATGTCAGAAGAATCTTTCAATATCACGGGGCGGAGCACAAAACGATCTACGCTATGGAGGCAGGTGACGAATTGACGGTGGACAGCGCCAGGAAATACAGCTCCCTGCACCCGCGCTGCGGCACCAGCTTTCTTCTTATCGTCATGATACTTTCCATAATGGTGTTCGCACAGATCCCTCAAGCCTGGCCCTTCTGGGTTAAAGCTCTCTCAAGAGTTGTGTTGCTCCCTTTTATCGCAGGAGCCTCTTACGAACTGATGAAACTGGGCGACAAGTACAGGGATTGGAAAACCTTCAGGGTGTTGCTGTTGCCAGGCCTGCTGTTGCAGCGTTTGACTACGCGAGAGCCTACCGATGATCAGATCGAGGTTGCTCTGGTGGCCCTTAAGGAAGCACTGGCCAATGAAGGAGTAAATCAACAATGAACTGGTTGATAGACCGCCTTGCGCAGGTGGAAGAGAGGTTCGAGGATCTGGACAAGCTGCTGAGCGATCCGGTGGTCGTGGCGGATTCGGAGAAACTGCGCCGGTACTCAAAAGAACACTCGGATCTCGCTCCGGTAGTTAAGGCCTTCAGAAAACATGTATCTCTTGGAGAGCAGCTCGAGGATGTAGAAGAGATGATCAGAGAGGAGAAGGACCCAGAGCTTGTGGTTATGGCACGGGAAGAGCGGGATGACCTGGTCCGGGAAATGGAGGGGCTGGAAAAGGAACTCAAGCGACTGCTGCTTCCCAAAGATCCACTTGATGAAAAGAACATCCTGCTGGAGGTCCGGTCCGGCACGGGCGGGGATGAGGCCGCTCTGTTCGTGGCCGACATGACCAGAATGTACCAACGGTATGCAGAGAGGAAAAACTGGACTATTGAAGTTCTGAACTCGAGCCCTACCGAGAAGGGGGGGTTCCGGGAGATCGTCCTGCTTGTCCGGGGGCAGAGGGTATACAGCCTTCTGAAGTTCGAGGGAGGCGTCCATCGTGTTCAGAGAGTGCCGGAAACGGAGTCGAGCGGCCGGATCCACACATCGGCGGTGAGCGTAGTGGTCATGCCGGAGGCAGCGGACGTAGAGATCCAGGTCAATTCGGATGATGTCCGAGTCGACGTCTTCCGTGCTTCAGGATGTGGGGGCCAGCATGTCAACACAACGGATTCCGCGGTGCGTTTGACCCATGTTCCAACAGGGATCGTTGTGTCATGCCAGGATGAAAAGTCCCAGCACAAGAACAAAACCAAAGCCATGAAGATCCTGAAGGCCCGGCTTCTGAAAGCCAAGGAGGAAGAACAACGGGCCGAGCAGGACGGAGTCCGCAGAAGCATGGTCGGATCAGGTGATCGAAGCGAGCGGATAAGAACGTACAATTTCCCGCAAGCAAGGGTGACCGATCATCGTATTAACCTTACGCTCTACCGGCTGGAAGCGGTCATGGATGGAGATCTTGACGAGATCACCCAGGCTCTGGTCGCAACAGATCAGGCGGAGCAGCTAAAATCCATGGAGGTTGCCTGACTTACGGTGGATCGGATCGCACAATCGAGAACCGTAACGCGAAAGGAAGCTTTCCGCTGGGGTGCAAGGGCCATGACTCAGGCGGGCGTCCCTGATCCCGCACGGGATGCCACGGTTCTCATGGGCCATGTTACAGGGGAGGACCCCTGTATGGTACTTGTCAACCGGGATGTGCCCTTTGGAGCAGCTGAGGCCCTGCGCTTTGAGGGTCTGGTGGGAAGGCGATGCCGCAGGGAGCCCTTAAGCCATCTGCTGGGATACCGCGAGTTCCGATCGCTTGAATTCAAGATCACACGTGATGTTCTGACACCCCGCCCTGAGACCGAAACGCTGCTCGACCTGGCTGAGGAATACCTGAAAAGCTTCCCGGACCCAACCCGGGTTGTTGATGTGGGAACCGGTCCGGGCACCATTGCGGTTTCTCTGGCGGTGTCGGTGCCCTCCTGCAGCGTTGTGGCCGTTGACATCAGTCAGGATGCCCTCCGAATAGCCTCTTTCAACGCTCGCCGGCATGGGGTGTGGGAAAGAATCCATTTTGCACAGATGGATCTGACTTCCAGCCTGAGGCAGGTTGCCCGATTCGATCTGGCTGTTTCCAATCCTCCCTACATCAGAGATGATGAATACGGCTCTCTTCCACCGGAAGTCAGAAGTGGCGATCCGAGGTGTGCGTTAGTGGCGGGTCCGGAGGGAACGGAGTTCTATGGGCCGGTTGCTCTTGGCGCCAGACATCTGCTCAAATCCGGCGGCAAGCTCATGGTGGAGGTGGGAAAGGGCATGGACAAGCAGGTTTCGCGGATCGTGGAACAATGTGGGTACAGTGAAATTGAAATCACCCCTGACCTTGCAGGCATAGGCCGTGTGGTGACAGGGAGGCTGACAGGTGGCTGAGAGGATCATTATCGAGGGAGGTGTGCCTCTCAGGGGAGAGGTGCCGGTGAGCGGAGCGAAGAACGCCGCCTTGCCCCTGATGGCCGCATCTCTGTTGGTCCCGGGAAAGCTTGTGCTGGAGAATGTTCCGGACCTGAGAGATGTTCAGACTATGGGGAGGCTACTTCAGTATCTTGGAGCCACCTGCGAGGGAAAGGGAACCCTGGTCGTCAACTCGTCTGATGTCACAGGCTGGGAGGCTCCCTACGATCTTGTCAAGACAATGCGCGCATCGATCCTGGTTCTCGGGCCGCTCCTCGCTCGATTCGGGAGGGCAAAAGTGTCTCAACCGGGCGGGTGCGCCATTGGCGCACGCCCCATAAACAGGCACCTTTCAGGCCTTGAAGCCCTCGGCGCCAACGTCCGGCTGGAGCACGGGTATGTCATAGCCGAGGCAGACCGTCTTGTGGGTGCGGAAGTTGTCTTCGAGGCTCCAACGGTAACCGGAACGGAGAACCTGATAATGGCTGCGGTTCTCGCTGAGGGGGAAACGACGCTGGTCAATACCGCCCGGGAACCGGAAATTGTTGATCTGGCCAACGCCCTTAATGCTATGGGCGCGAAAATCAGCGGAGCGGGAACCGGTGTCATCACTGTTCAGGGGGTGACCTCGTTAACCCCCGTGACCTACAGTGTGTTACCAGACCGTATTGAGGCCGGCACCTATCTCATTGCCGCTGGTGTAACCGGCGGCACGATCAAAGTCGTGGGTTGTGTTCCCAGTCACCTTCGCGCAGTCATCGACAGGCTCGAAAAAGCGGGACTCCATATTCAGGAAGGTAACGATTGGGTCCAGGCTTCAGGGTCAGACGGCATTCGAGCAGTGGACGTACGAACGGATCCATATCCAGGTTTTCCAACCGACATGCAGGCGCAGTTCATGGTGCTCATGGCTCTGTCGACAGGGCTGTCGACCATTACGGAGACTATTTTCGAGCAGCGTTTCATGCATGTGCCGGAGTTGTGCAGAATGGGGGCGGACATCACCCTTTCAGAGCGCAAGGCTGTTGTCAGGGGAGTTCAAAGACTCTCGGGAGCACCTGTCATGGCTACGGATCTGAGAGCAAGCGCATCGCTGGTTCTCGCTGGCCTCGGTGTGGAGAATGGGATCACGGAAATCTCCCGCGTCTATCACCTCGATCGAGGATATGATGATCTGGACGAAAAACTTTCGTCTATAGGGGCAAAAATCTGGAGAGCTGGTGGATAAAAACGCCATAACCATAGCCATACCCAAGGGGAGGTTGCTTGCAGATTGTCTGGACCTGTTCAGCAGAGTTAACCTCAAGGTTTCCGGGGGCGTGGACACCTCCAGGAAGCTCCTGTTCCCCAGCGAGGACTCGTCAGCCCGTTTTCTTGTCGTCCGGGACAAGGATATACCGACCTATGTGGAATATGGGGCAGCCGACATAGGGGTGGTGGGAAAGGATGTCCTGCTGGAAGCCGGCAAAGATCTTCTCGAGCCGGTGGATCTGGGTTTCGGGTTCTGCCGCATTGTCGTCGCTGAACCGTCATTCAACACACAGCAATGGTGTTCATCTGGTTGGGGGCACCCCCGAGTGGCCACCAAGTACCCGAACATCGCCGGCGACTTTTTTGCCTCCAGAGGTGAACATGTGGAGATCATCCCTCTGTACGGGGCCATCGAACTGGCGCCTCTAACGACTCTTGCTGACAGGATCGTGGATCTTGTTTCAACCGGTGAGACTTTGCGCCAGAACAACCTGGTGGAAGTGGAAGAGGTGATACAGGTCACGGCTCGGCTTGTTGTCAACAGGGCCAGCCTGAGGACACGTTCAGATCAGCTGGTGCATCTGATCGAGGAAATCCGGAAAGCTTCAGGGAAATGATATTCTCCGGATCTCCACAGGAGTATCTGTCATGAAGATCGTCAAATTCACCGAGCCTGACTTCGAAAGTGTCGTTGCCGCCCTCGAGACCCGGGGTGAGTCAGTTCCTGATGAGATTGTGGAGAGGGTTAACGAAATCGTCGAGAATGTCAGGCGAACCGGTGACCAGGCTCTTTTTGAGTATACTAAACGATTTGACGGCGACACAGGAGGACATCAGAGCCGGCCTGAAGGCCCTGGCTCCGGAGGAGCGCGCGCTTATCGAGGAGGCGGCCGAGTCCATCCGGGAATTTCATTCCCGTCAACTTGAAGAGAGCTGGACGTATGAACCGGAGCCGGGAATCGTTCTCGGGCAGAAGGTCACTCCCCTCAATCGAGTTGGACTGTATGTTCCAGGTGGAACAGCCGCCTACCCATCTTCGGTTCTCATGAACGCGGTTCCTGCCAGGGTGGCCGGTGTCCATGAGATCGTTATGGTTGTTCCTGCCCCACAGGGGAAGATCAACGCGGCCGTCCTGGCGTCGGCCGCAATTGTGGGGGTCGACCGCATTTTCAGGGTCGGCGGAGCTCAGGCCGTGGCTGCTTTGGCCTATGGCACCGAATCATTGCCGAAGGTGGACAAGATAGTGGGCCCCGGTAATATTTACGTTGCCATGGCGAAAAAAGCGGTTTTTGGAGTGGTAGACATCGACATGATAGCCGGCCCCAGTGAAATAATGGTCGTTGTTGATCAGAGCGCTGATCCAGTCCTCGCGGCCGCGGATCTCCTGTCGCAGGCGGAACACGATCCGCTGGCCTATTGTATTCTGGTTACCGATGACTTGAAAATCCTCACGGCAGTAGACGGGGAGATAAATCGCCAGCTTGCCCTTCTTCCCAGACGGGAAATCGCCTCGGAGTCCATTGCTGAAAGAGGATGCCTGCTGCTGGTTGCGGATATGGATCAGGCGATGAAGGTGGTCAACCGCATAGCACCGGAGCATCTCGAACTCATGGTTCAGGACCCTGACAGCCTGCTGGAAATGACGACCTGCGCTGGCGCCATTTTTTTGGGTAAATACACTCCTGAAGCGCTCGGTGATTATATGGCTGGACCTAATCATGTGTTACCCACAGGCGGCACAGCCCGCTTTTTCTCACCGCTGGGTGTTTACGATTTTCAAAAAAAGAGCAGTATTATCAAATACGATCGGCAAGCCCTGAAGCGCAGAGCACAGAAAGTGTCCCGGTTCGCGAGATTGGAAGGCCTGGAGGCCCATGCCAGGGCTGTGGACCTGCGATTGAACAGCGGTTCGGAGGAGGAGTGAGAGCGCCAATCCTGATCCGGTTATCCCGAAGACCACGCGAAGCGTTCGAAGGGTTGTTTAAATGCAGCCCTGACCATGTCATGATGGGCAGCGGCTCCGGAGAACAACGCACTGTTGAGCAGAACAGGTTTTTTCAGGAAGGAGAGAGGTTATGAGGTGTGGTGAGGTCCACAGGGACACTAAGGAAACCAGCATCAGGCTGACTATAGACCTTGACGGAAAGGGACGGTCGGAAGTTGCCACCGGCGTGTCCTTCCTGGACCATATGCTCGATCTTTTTTCCAGGCACGGGCTGTTCGACCTTGAGGTGCAGGCCCAGGGTGATCTGGATGTCGACGCCCACCACACTGTGGAGGATGTAGGCATTTGCCTGGGCCGGGCCGTGAAAGATGCCCTTGGCGGGGGAGAAGGCATCAGGCGTTACGGCTGGGCCATCCTGCCCATGGATGAGGCTCTGGTCACCGTGGCCCTTGATCTGGGTGGCCGGCCCTACCTTTCTTTCTCCATTCCGTCCCTTGACGGTGGAATGGGTGATTTTTCCATGGAGCTGATACCGGAGTTTTTTCAGGCCTTCTGCAACAACGCAGGAGCAAACATGCATATAAGGGTGGAGTCCGGCAGGAATCGGCACCACATTGCCGAGGCTATCTACAAAGCTTTTTCCAAAGCGCTCGACCAGGCTGTTTCCGTTGATCCCCGAGTGGAGGGAGTCCCGTCGACAAAGGGCAAGATCGGGGAATAATGAATATCGAAAACCGAGCATCTCCCTCCATTGTAGTTGTAGATTACGGAATGGGGAATCTTCGCAGTGTTCAGAAAGGACTGGAAAAAGCTGGTTGTCGGGCCACTGTGTCCAGTGATCCTTCCAGGATCGAATCCGCGTCTGGAATCGTTCTGCCGGGAGTCGGGGCCTTCAGGGACTGTATGGCAAACCTTGTCAACTCCAGACTGGTTGACCCTGTGCTGGGTGCGATCGAGGAAAACAAACCGTTTCTGGGCATATGCCTGGGGATGCAGCTGCTACTTGCGGTCAGCGAGGAGTTTGGCACACATGAGGGTCTCGGAGTTGTTCCAGGCAGGGTTGTCCGCTTTGACCGCAACAAGAACTTGAAAGTCCCTCATATGGGCTGGAATCGTGTCCATTTTTCGGGCCCAAGCCCCCTGTTCAAAGGGATCCCGGATGCATCATACTTCTATTTCGTCCACTCCTACTATGCGGATCCGGACAATAGTGATGTTGTCTCCGGGTGGACCAATTACGGGATTCGATTCTGCTCGTCCATAAGTACGGGCAACATTTTCGCGTGCCAGTTTCACCCTGAAAAGAGCCAGCACTGGGGACTTAAGATCCTTGAGAACTTCGGAAATATAGTGGTTGGCCAAAAGGAGGGTTAAATGCTGATATTGCCCGCAATTGACCTGAAGGGCGGCAAGTGTGTTCGCCTCTACCAGGGCGAGATGGAATCAGCCAAGGTCTATTCGGAATTGCCGGAAGAAGTTGCTCTCCAATGGCAGACGCAGGGGGCAAAAATGATCCACGTGGTGGATCTTGATGGGGCTGTAGCGGGCGAACCTCGAAATCTTGGAGCCATCGCCCGCATCCTGGAAGCCGTGGATATTCCCATCGAGCTTGGGGGAGGAATCCGCTCGGAGGAGGTTGTCGAGGACTACCTTCAGCTGGGTGTCGATCGCGTTATCCTGGGAACCATCGCGTACCAGAACTGCGACCTGGTCCACAATGTCTGTGAAACTTTCCCAGGCAAAATAGCTGTGGGAATCGATGCCAAAGGCGGATACGTTGCTGTCCAGGGATGGCAGGAAGTTACCGACAAAAGCGCCATGTCTCTTGCTCGGGAGCTCGAGGAAGCTGGAGCCAGCCACATCATCTACACAGATATCATCAGGGATGGAGCCTTGACCGGACCAAACCTGGAGGCAACCGCCGCCCTGGCCGAAGCTATCAAGATCCCGGTGGTTCTGTCGGGCGGCATGCACACTCACAATGACCTCCTTGAGGTTGCAAAGCTCGAGGAGAAAGGTGTGCGCGGTGTGATATTGGGGCGCTCTCTCTATGAGGGCACTATCGATCTGGCCAGTGCCATCAAAGCTGTTCAAAAGAAGGGAGACACCCTGTGACGGGAGGTTCGGGAGAACTGGCCAGGAGGATCATCCCCTGCCTTGATGTAACGGAGGGTCGGGTTGTCAAAGGTGTGCAGTTCGTCAATCTGATCGATGCCGGTGACCCGGTTGAAATCGCAGAGGAATACGACAGACAAGGTGCGGATGAGATCACCTTTCTGGACATCACAGCTTCCTCTGATCGTCGGGAGATCCTTCTTGATGTTGTTAAGAGGACGGCTGAGACAGTGTTCATACCACTGACCGTCGGCGGGGGTGTCAGGTCTCTGGAAAACATAAGAGAGTTGCTCAAGGCAGGGGCCGACAAAGTCAGCATCAACACCGAGGCAGTTCATCAACCCCGGTTCGTCAGGGAAGCTTCCCTGAAATTCGGGTCCCAGTGCATCGTGGTGGCCATTGATGCGAAGAGGGTGGCTGACCCGAACGGCAAACCATCCTGGGAGGTTTACATATACGGAGGCAGGGAACCTGCGGGAATTGACGCTGTCCAGTGGGCCAGGCAGATGGAGGAGTACGGGGCAGGGGAGATTCTTCTGACGAGCATGGATAGAGATGGAACCAGGGATGGGTATGATATTGACCTGACCAGTGCCATTACTGAGACGGTGTCAATCCCCGTTATCGCCTCAGGTGGCGCAGGCACGCTGGAGCACCTGTACGAAGGGCTGGTGATGGGGGGAGCAAGTGCGGTTCTGGCGGCCTCGATCTTCCATTTTCGAGAGTTCACCGTGCAGGAAACCAAGGAATATCTGCACTCGCGTGATGTCGCTGTGCGGTTTTAAAGGAGGATGCATTTGAAGACAGATCTTTCCCATCTGAAATTCGGCCCGGACGGCCTTATCCCGGCCATCGTTCAGGATCACATCAACCGGGATGTTCTCATGGTGGCCTATATGAACAGCGAAGCTCTGGAGAAAACCCTGGAAACGGGCCTGGCCCACTTTTTTTCCCGTTCCCGCCAGAAGATCTGGCAGAAGGGAGAATCCTCCGGGCATGTTCAGGAGGTCAAGGAAATCCTTTTCGACTGCGATGCAGATGCCCTGTTGGTAAAAGCCGACCAGAAGGTGGCGGCCTGCCATACGGGTCATCGGTCATGTTTTTATCGTACCCTGGGAGGTCCTGAGGAAGAACGGGGGGAAGTTCTGTTCGATGCGGACAGCGTTTACGATGGGGTTGGTGCCAGGGAGATCCTTGACCGGCTCTACAGTGTGATAGTGGAAAGAAAGAGCAACCCCAGAGAAAGTTCCTACACCTCAACTCTTCTTGCCGGAGGCGCAGAGGCCATAGGCAAAAAGCTGGCAGAGGAGAGCCTGGAACTGACCCTCGCCGCCCAGGATGGAGATAAGGGACATACGGTGCGGGAGGCAGCCGATCTTATCTACCACATATGGGTGATATTGGGACTTGTTGACGCCAAGCCCGACGAGGTCCTTGAGGAACTGAACCGGCGGTTCGGGAAATCGGGGTTTCAAGAGAAAGCCGAAAGGAAAACATAACGGGATTCCCGCCAGTAGAGCGGGCGCACTATTGCACTAATGCACCTGAAACTTTGATCTTTGTTCTAACCCGCAGGGGGCTGACAATGTCTGATTGTATTTTCTGTAAAATCGCCGATGGAGAGATTCCGGCAACTGTGGTTTTTGAGGACGATGAGCTTCTGGCTTTTGAGGACGTCAACCCCAGGGCCCCGGTCCATGTGCTCATTATCCCCAAAGAGCACCTGTCAACCATGAACGATCCGGGACCCGAGCACGAAACGCTCCTTGGAAGGATGATGCTCCTGGCCTCAAGAATTGCCAAAGAAAGAGGCGTTTCTGAAGGAGGCTACCGGGTCCTGGTAAACTGCAACGCTGATGGTGGACAGGAGGTTTTTCATCTGCACATGCATGTAATAGGAGGCAGGCGTCTTGGTCCCATGGCTTAAACGGTTTCCGACAAACCGCTTGAAAAAAACGTGAAAACAGGTATGCTTAAGTGCTTTTAGGAAAATTCCACCCAGAAAGGGGGGACTGCAAATGCCGGGTGTAAGGGTCAGAGAAAATGAAAGCTTCGAGGGTGCCCTTCGCCGTTTTAAAAAACAGTGCGAAAAATCAGGAATTCTTTCCGAGATCCGCAAACGGGAGTACTACGAGAAGCCGAGCGTTCAGAGAAAGCGTAAAATGATAGCTGCACAAAAAAAGATGGCAAAGGTGACGAAAAGGCGACCACGTTAAGTTGAATCTTCAGAACAAAATCCAGGAAGCTATAAAAGTTTCCATGAAAACGAAGGACGGAACGAGGGTTTCCGTCCTTCGCTTTCTTCTGGCTGCCATCAAAAACCGGGAGATCGAGATGAAAGCCTCCCTTGATGATGAACAGGTTTTCCAGGAGATCGTGTCCAGCGCGAAAAGACGCAGGGAAAGCATCGAGGCCTTTAAAGAGGCCGGCCGTAAGGACTTGGTAATAAAGGAAGAAACCGAACTGGCCATTCTTGAGGAATATCTCCCTGAGCAGTTGTCCTCCGATGAAGTCCGCAAGATCGTCCAGGAGGTTGTCCTCTCATCAGGCGCCTCATCACCCGCTGACATGGGCCAGGTCATGAAGGAAGTCATGCCCATGGTAAGGGGCCAGGCTGATGGTAAGATGGTGAACCAGATAGTCAGAGAGATCCTTTCCGGCTGAGGGTTTTTCCCGACACCGGAAGAAGTTCCGTCAATTTTTTCCCAATAACGACAAGCAAGATGAATACTCACACATTGACAGTTCTGGAATATCGGGAGTTGACTTCCCATCTGGCGGACTGCGCACAATCGCAGCCAGCCAGGCAGTTGGCGGAGGGCCTTCTGCCGGAAACGAGCGCAGAGGGGGTTGTCAGGGAGCTTTCCCTGACGGGAGAGGCATCGCGGCTTCTGGAACAGGTTGACCTTAACCTTTCCGATGTTCGGGATTCGGCTGCCGTGCTGACCAACCTGCGCGTTGAGGGCTACGTGCTTCAGCCCGGAGACCTCCTTGTTCTTCTCGCCAACCAGAAAGCCGTGGGAAAAGCAAAGAAGGCCCTGCGGGAAAATAGCAATGGGCTGGCCGCCCTGGAATCCATTGTCCGGAAAATGAGCACCTTCAGGGACTGGGAGGAATGGGTCAGTCGGTCCATTTCAGAGGAGGGGGAGGTCCTTGACTCTGCAAGCCCGGAGTTGGCAAAGGCCAGAGGGGACCTCAGGAAAGCCAGAGGATCCGTTGTAAAGAGGCTCGAGAAGTATATCACCAAAGGATCCGTTGCCAAGGTTCTCCAGGAGAACTACGTAACACTACGGAACGGAAGATACGTTATCCCAGCCAAACCGGAATACCATCGTGTTTTTGAGGGTATAGTTCAGGACAGCTCGCAAAGTGGTCAGACCCTCTTTGTCGAACCGTTTTTCGCTGTTGATCTCAACAACAGATTCATCAGGCTGAAAGGGCACGAAGAAGAACAGGTCAGAAAGGTTCTAGCCCGAATGAGCTCAGCGGCCAGGGATATCAGGGACGAACTTCTGAACAACCTGGAACTCCTTGCGTTGCTGGACCTTGTGCTTGCGAAAGCCCGCCTGGGAAGGAAGCTGGAAGGTGTTATCCCGGGACTGGATGAGGAGACGATCGATATCGTCGACGCGCGACATCCGCTTCTCGTACTGAGATCGGATGTCGAGTGCATACCCATCGACCTCTCGGTGGGAGGCACCATCCCTACGCTGGTGATAACCGGACCCAATACCGGCGGAAAGACAGTGGCCCTCAAGACCATTGGGCTGTTAACGCTGATGGTTCAGTCCGGGATACCGATTCCGGTAGGGGAGGGCAGCAAGGTCAGGGTGTTCACCCAGGTGTTTGCTGATATCGGGGACGAGCAGAGTCTTGCACAGAATCTGAGCACATTTTCAGCACATATGTCCATAGTGTCTGACATTCTGAAACGTTCGGATACCGGCACACTTGTTCTGCTGGACGAACTTGGAGCAGGCACGGATCCACAGGAGGGTTCGGCCCTTGGCGTTGCCATACTGGAGGTCCTTCACGAGAAGGGCGGGTGCACCGTTGTCACAACACACCACAATCTCCTTAAGGAGTTTGCCTATCGAGCTCCTTACGCTGGCAATGCGTCGACGATCTTTGACCTTGAAACCCTGGAGCCAACCTACAGGATGAGGTCAGGACTTCCCGGCAGGAGCCACGCCCTGGAAGTCGCCGGCAGGCTTGGGGTAGACAAAGCGGTACTGAATATAGCTAAGGAAGTCATTGGATCCGGTGCAGTCAGGGTGGATGAACTGCTGGGCAGGCTGAGCGAGGAGCTTGACAGAGAGACCAGGGCCCGCGTTCAAGCTGAAAAGGTCAGCAGCCAACTGGATGCCGAAAGAGAAAGACTTCGGATCAGGCAGGAAAAGGTCCGGGAGGAGGTCCGGCGGACCAGGGAAGAGGCCCGCCGCGAGGCTAAGACTTTCATGATAGACCTGAAACGGGAGGGTAAAGCCCTGCTGAAAGAGGTAAAAAAGTCCAAAGTGGGTGACCATGGGATACTGGCGGATACAATAACCGCAATGGAAACCGATCTGGACAGACGGTTGCCCCCGACCCCCGGCAGGAAATCGGATGGGGGTCCTGTGAGGCCTGGTCAGAAGGTCAAGATACTCCCCCTCGACATTGAAGGCCAGGTTGTTACCATATTTTCAGAGGGCAGGGAGGCAGAGGTTCAGTCCAAAGATGTGAGGGTGAGGGTTCCGGTCAGCAAGTTGTCAGCTTTGAAAGGTGAGATGGACGATGGGTTGTCCTTCGACAGGGGAAGCACGAAAGTGGCCTATGAAGGCGAAGCAGGTGTTCCCGTGGAGATTAACCTGCTGGGGTGCTCAGTGGATGAGGCCCTTCAATCAGTGGACACGGTTCTGGACAGATCATTGCTGGGTTCCGCCCGAGAGTTGCGGATTGTTCATGGCAAAGGTACGGGAGCCCTGCGTCGGGCAATTATGTCAGCTCTCAGAGATGATCCGAGGGTCAGGAGATACCAGACCGCTGCGCTCAATGAGGGCGGCGCCGGGGTCACGGTTGTCGAACTGAAAGAGTA
>QIEJ01000071.1 GCA_003228585.1 Pseudomonadota bacterium | reverse complement strand
CCCTGCACTTGCCGTCGCCCACGGGTGAGTGGACGACCTTTCCCTTGAAAGGATCATGACACTGAAAACAGAGATCTGGAGAGGATTCTGTCAGTTGGGCTGCAGAGTCCGAGAAATGCACATCGTGGCAGACCGAGCACTTTTCATCCTTGACGGGCTCATGCATGAAAGGCTCGGAGAACAGGCGCTTGTGCCGGTACTGTCCCTGAGCCTGAGGACAGACCGCAAGGAAAGTGAAAAAAACAACGAATAGGGGTATGAAGCGTTTTATGAACGGCACCCGGACATGCTTATAAACCTGAAAGGGGTTTGTCAAGAGTCATTGCCGGGATTGCTTCACAAACCACCCGGTTCGCAATGACTTCGCCTGTCATTGCGAGGAGCGTTGAGCCGGTACGATGGCGACGTGGCAATCTCCGGGAACAAAGTGACCGCGACAATAGCGCATATCCGGGATTACCGCGCTTCCTCGTGTTTACCCGCCGAGGCCTCGGGGAAGGCTGGTTGCTCGCGATGACAACTCCCGGTACTCCGCGGTGGATTAAAAGAGAGTGTGATCGCAGTACCCGGTGGGGGCGGTGCCGGGGAGGAAGGCCTCAACGACCTTTTCATAACAGCCTGGGCCGGCCAGTAGACCCGATTCCGGATCGATCTCCACAAGATCAATCCCTTCCGGTACAGGGAACTGCTCGGCAGGAATATCCCTGAGAACGGTTCCCATGAAATCGATCCAGATAGGCAGGGCGGTCCTTCCGCCCGATTCACCGTTGCCGAGACTTGAAGGAAGATCGAATCCGACCCATGCTCCGGCAGCGAGGCCCGGTACAAACCCGATAAACCAGGCGTCGCGGAAATCATCTGTAGTACCCGTCTTGCCGGCCGATGGGCGTCCGAGACGGAGGGCTCTTCTGGCAGTGCCTCTGGTTGTCACGCCCTCCAGCAGGTTGGTTATCTGGAAGGATATCTGGGGTGAGAGAACATCTGAAAGATGTGAAGCCTGTTCCCAGAGGACCCCTCCCGCCCTGTCCCTGACCCGGCGGATGAGATGGGGAGCAGCAAGGATTCCTCTGTTGTCAAAGACTCCATACGCTGAGATCATCTCCAGAAGTGAAACATCAAAGGTTCCCAGAGCCAGGGAGGGGTAGGGTTTCAGCTCGGTAGTGATTCCCAACCTGTGTGCAGTGTCGATGACCGGTTGGTATCCCAGGCGTTGAAGCAGGTCAACAGAAGCCGCGTTGAGAGATCTCTCAAGAGCTGTTCTTAAGGTGACAGGACCTGAGTAATCACCAGTGTAGTTCCTCGGTATCCAGGGATCAGGGCGGCCCTGGATCTGGATCTTCAGCGGAAAGTCATCAATAATGTCAGATGGAGTGAACCCGGAGGAGAGGGCTGCCGTGTAAAGGATCGGCTTGAAGGCGGACCCGGGCTGCCTTCTGGCCTGTGTTGTCCTGTTGAACGGGGAAAGAGAGAAATCCCTTCCTCCCACCATGGCCTTGATCTCTCCGGTAGCCGGGTCCAGGGCAAGAAATGCACCCTGTATGAGGTCATCATTTTCTTTTTTTGAGCCTGGATGTCTCCGCTCGTAACTTTTCAGACCCCTTTGGAGGGATCCCTCGGCCGCCAGCTGCATCTCCAGGTTAAGTGTCGTTTCAATGGCGAGCCCTCCCCGGTAAAGAAGGTTGGGGCTGATCCTTTGCTCCAGTTCACGTCTGACCATCTCGGTGAAATATGGGGCGGGATCCTCAGGGGAGGGTGAAGTCTTCAGTACCAGACCAGCCTCTACCGTTTCACGATATATCTCATCCGTAATAAAACCTTCGTCCAGCAGCCGGAGAAGAACCACCCTCAACCTGGATTCCGCTTTCTCCGGATGAGCGATAGGAGAATAGAGAGAGGGCGAACGGGGAAGTCCGGCGATCATGGAACATTCCGCCAGGTTCAGGTTCTTGACATTTTTCCCGAAATACGTTCGGGCGGCGGCCTCCACACCATACGCCCCCTCTCCCAGATATATCTGGTTGAGGTACATGGTGAGAATTTCATCTTTCGAGTACCGGCGCTCGATGTTAATGGCCAGAAAGGCCTCTTTGAGTTTCCTGATGATGGTCTTTTCCGGTGTCAGGAAGAGCACCTTTGCCAACTGCTGGGTCAGTGTGCTTCCGCCTTCAACGACCTTCATTGATTTAATATCTCGCCAGAGGGCCCTCAGTATTCCTTTGATATCCAGACCGAAATGCTGATAAAAGCGGGAATCCTCTACTGCAATGAGGGCCTGAACGAGGGTGCCAGGGATCTCCTGAAGCGGAACCGGAATACGACGTTCGACAAAAAGAGACCTGACGGGGCTCCCGTCATCTGAAAAAACGGTAGTCACAGCACTGGGTTCGTAGACCTGCAGAGCCTCAACCTGAGGCAGGTCCTGGGTCAGGGCCAGAAGAAGGCCCAGGCTCAGGCCCACAAGCATGGCTGCGGCCACCGGGAGAACAATCCAGTTCCAGTTTATTTTCCAGAATATCGAGTTTGTTGTCATAGTTGTTAATATCCAGGAGCCTGTCGGAGGACCTCATGCAGGCTCCTGGATTTAGTTTGTCGGAAGATGTTATACTAATATCATGAAAAAGCGAGCAAAATTCAAGAGTTAACCTGAAATCCGTGTTTTCACGAGTTTCATGAGGATTTCGGGTGGAAAAAAATGCTGTTTACAAATAGAATTGTCAATGTTTCATATCAGATTCCCGATTCAGACAGCGGCCATCCGGTATTGATGACTTCGCAAAAAGTCCGGCCTGGACTTTTTGCGACCCTGTCAGTATTGAGCCTGCAAAGGAGAACGCATGACAAGGGAAGAAGCGTTGAAGCTGGTCAGGGACAGGGTTCCCGAGATAAATCTTCAGAATCACATGCTGGCGACAGAGGCGGTGATGAGGTCTCTGGCAGTACGTCTCGGCGAGGATCCTGAAAAATGGGGACTGACTGGACTGCTTCACGATCTGGATTACAAGGAGACCATCGACGACTTCCCGCGCCACGGATACATTACTTCAGAAATACTCCGGGAAGAGGGGATATCCGAGGAGCTGCTGGATGCTATTGTCGCCCACGCCGGCCACAGGGAGAGAGTGACTACACTCGACAAGGCTCTTTATGCTGCGGATCCGGTGACAGGCCTGATCGTGGCTGCAGCCCTGATCAGGCCCGAGAAAAAGCTCGAGCCTGTCAAACTGAAAAGTGTAAAAAAAAGATTTAAGGAGAAACAGTTTGCAAAAGGTGCGGACAGAGAACAGATCCGTTCCTGTGAGGAGATAGGATTGTCCCTTGATGAGTTTCTGGAACTGTGTCTGGAGGCTATGAAGGATATTGCTGACGATGTCGGGCTGTGATGGACAACTAAAAAGATGCTCATCACACGAACTGCCGAACACTATGTGGAACTCAAAGAGATATATTTATAAAATCAAACAAGTTAGCCGAATATGATGATAAATTACTTTAAGTAGGGCCCCAGTACTACTTTCCGGAGGAACGTAAAATGGCCAAGATAAAACCACTTAAACAGAGCGGGTTGTTTGCGAGTCTCACGGACCGTGAGCTGGTCCTGTTTTCCAGGGTCATCTCTGAAGAGGAGTGTGTCCCTGACACAGTTCTCGTGGCTGAGAACATGAAAAGTGAAAACTTTTTTTTCATTGAGAGGGGGAAGGTCGCCATTCAATCCCGGGGACAGTATAAAAACGAGGAGCTTGAACTTGCTGGTGGTGATACTTTCGGTGAATGGGCGATTCTCGCACCCGGCCATCTGGCGTCAGTTTCCCTCAAGGCCACGGAAACCTCCAGACTCCTTATTCTGAAGTCAGCGGATTTTGAGAAATTTGCCATGGATGAACCGGAAATAGCACTGAAGATACAGAAGGCTTTGATCAAAAGCGCCTGGCAATCCATAGAGGAGATAAAGGACGTTCTTCTCCCGGTGCCCGAATCAATGACCGATGATGCAAGCCACTGATTCGTAAGGAAAGCGAAAACCGCGCTTTTCGCTTTCCGAGGAGCAAAAAGTCCCTTATTCAACCAAACGGTACCGATCACCGATCCTCTCAAGAACTGCCCCTCTTCTGCTCAGTATCTGATGAGCCAGCTCCCTGATACCCTCCTTCTCGTCGCCAAGAAGTATTGCGACAGCCGTGATGTCTGAATCCATGATCTGGGAAGATAGTGAATCCAGGCTGATGTAACGCACTCTTTTGTCCGGGTCCCTGAGCCCCGACAAAAAAGCCTGCTTGACATCCGGATCCACAGCATACCCGGAGAGCGACTCCGCGCATCGAAAACGTACTACCTCCGATGGATCAAAAAGGAGACCGTTAATGAGAGGATCACGAGATGCAGGCTGGCCCAGTTGGCCCAGAGCTCTGGCGGCAAGGGAACGGACCGTGGCGTTCTCATCCGATTCAAGGACCGATGTCAGACTGCCGACAGCTTTTTCTGAGCCAATTTTTCCAAGAGCTTCAGCAGTTGTTCCCCTGATGAGGGCAGGGTGTGGTTCTTTCAGGTAGGGGAGAAGATAAATGGCCGCATCCGGCCCTCCGATCTTACCGATACTCCTTATACACCTTGCAGTGAGTGATAGATCATCGTTGGCATTCAGGGTACTGATCAGGAATGAAACAGTTGATGGTGTACCGAGGTCGCCCAAAGCACCTGCGGCGGCATTTTTAACTCCGAGATCCTGATCAATGACAAGGATTCTTTCCAGAATCCGTACCGCGCTTCGATCACCCATAATCCACAGGGCACCGATGGCCTGCAACCTTATCTCGGGAACAGGATCACTTTGTGCCAGTTTCAGTATAACCGGCAGAGAGGAAGGATCATGTACGGATTTTACAGCCTGAATGGCGGAGAGCCTGATAATGCTGTCCTCCGACTCCAGGTTTTCCAGAATGCTGTCCGAAAGGGACAGGTCCGCGGCACAGGACACACGGGGAAAGAATGCCGCGATAAAAAAGCAGGTGATTGCAAACAGGGCAGGGAGGATGCGATTGTTGAACATTGTTTTTCTCTACATACTTGGAAAGAAAACCAGAGGATAACTCACCGTGACCGAACCCGCGGGGATTTCCGGGAATTTCCATCCCAGCACCATTCGAACCAGTGATTCCTCGAGTGGCGGCCAATTCATCTCCGATTCCTCAACAGTGCATTCCGTTACGGATCCTTCCGGGGAAATGGTAAATCTCAGAACGATCTTCCCGCGCAGGGCCGGGTTTTTCCTCAACTCGCGACTGTAGGCATAGCGGATCGCACCGGTATGGGAGGCCACCACCCTGGATATTACCCGTGAAGATCTTTCATCCCTCTGTTCAGGTTGAACATCCTCTTCCACGTATCCAGGGCCGGTACCAGTGCCTCCAGCGGTTTCGGATACCTCTCCCAGCCGGGAGATCTGAATCTGATCGTCAATTCCCTGACTGTTCAAAATGCCCTCGATCTTCATGAGACCGGCTCCGCCACCTTCCTGATCACCTGTCCCTGATCCGTCACCAGGCCCGGCATCGGCAATCGATATATTGCTTACGTTGTTGAGAACCTGATCTAGATCCTTCTGGAGATCCTCGTCCAGCTGAAGCGCTGTAACAAAGCGGCTTTTTGAGGTTCGACCAGCAGTGCCCTTTCCAGTGAGGACGCCCAGGACACCCATTCTGGAGACCTGTCGACGAATGGACTCTCGACCTGCTCCCGGTGAAGGTTTCTCAGCTGGTGCAGGTACTGCCTTCGTTTCTATCGGGGCAGGAGTGGCCTGTTGGGCAGCAACAGGCTCCTCGACAGGCACGGGTTCCTTCACGGGTTCCACAGCTTCTATGGCCGTATCGGGAGCAGCGGGTTTGACAATGCGGCTCTCAGGTGGAGGAGCCACCGGCTCCAGAATCAAGCGGGCAATCCGCCTGGGCAGCTCCCTGATGCTGGTGATCTCGGGGACAGGATAGTTGCCGAGACTCCGCACCATGAGGATCTGAAGTGCAAAAGTCAGCAGCAGGATTACCAGGAAAACCATGTCATTTTTTTCCGGTACTCCAAACCGGTAGCGCATGGGCAGGATACCTGTTGCAGGTGCTTCGGAGAGTGCCATGATCCGGGATTGCCCGGTAAATGTTAGACGAAATGATGCTCCATGCATGGAGAAATCGCCGGACATATCCTTGTCAAGCGGTATCACGTAACATCCGGATCTCCTGCTCGCAAATCCCCAGGCAACAAGCTGATCCAGGCCCAGCGAGAAACCCGCTTTCCTGAAAGTTCCGGTTGAATCAACAGGCAATCTGAGCTGATACCCGATCAAGGTTTTCCTGACAAGGACCAGTTTTTCGATCCGGGAGTGGGGATCGGTCAGGTCACATTTCCAATCAGCACCGACACAAAGAGAGCGGCCTTTAACGGTAGCCTGTGAAAGCTGACGGCCGCCCCTGAACATGGATATTTCCGGCCTGAGCTTTTTCATCCTATTCTTTCTGAAACACAGCCAGTGACTGGTTGATGAATCCGGCCTGACCGCATGTGTAGAGAATCTTCTTCAACAGCCTGAACGGAACTTCCCTGTCTCCCTCCAGTACCATCCGGCCCGTGAAATCTACCTCCGGATTGACGGCGGAAATCTGCTCATACCATCGAACTCTGGCTGTCAGGTTTTCCAACAGTTCAGGAATAAGCAGGGAATCAGAACGTTCAATCTCGTCCAGGTTCACAGGCAGGACTGTCCCATCAACAATTAACGCATTTTTTGATAGTTCGATAACCAGACCCGGCTCAGGTGCAGACTGAGTAGTTGAATAGGGCAGATAAAGATCCGCGGGAATAGTCAGGATAATCCCCTCTGCCGAATAGCTTTTCAGCAGGAAGATGATCAGGATGGTAAACATATCGAGCATCGATGTGATATTCAGAACGAACAGGCTTGGTCTTTTCGCCCTGATGTTGCGCCTCTTGGAGGGTGCATGAGCCATTTTCAGGATGTCTCCACTATCCGATCCGCCAGTGATATATCAGGGAAAAGTTCGCTGCCATTATGCTCACGAACGCTGTCCATTACGTTAATGATGGTCTGATACAGGATGGAACCGTCCAGCAGCAGCACAATATCTTTTTTCTCAGGTGATTTTTTCTTAAGTTCGACTAACTGAGAAGTCAAACCGTCAAGGTCCATGCCCTCCACGGTTGAATCCTTGAACAGGATCTGGTCATCCTTTCGCAGTGATAACTCTGCGGGTGTGATGGTGACCGCGAGAGTAAAATCCGAGTCCAGACCCTGGGCGGCATCTTCCGCGATGGCATCTTCTGCGGTGGGTAAATAAAGGTTAACGATGCCCACCTGCTGAAAGATGGCCGTGAGAAGAAGCAGGGGAATGAGAGCCACAAACAGGCTCAGGAAAGGTGAGAGGTTCAGGTCAATAATATAATTAGTCTGTTTCCTCTTTTCAGAAGGTCTGAAAGCCATCTATTCACGCACCCCGTCTGATGAAACCATGTTGATCATTTTTACGGCAACCCGGTCCACCTGCTCGGTGAGACGATTGACCTTGGCCTGAAGGAAAGCGTAGAAAAACAGACAGGGGATAGCCACGGTCAGTCCATACGCGGTGGTGTTCAGGGCGATGGCAATTCCCTTGGCGAGGATGGCGCCCTTCTGGACAGCTTCAGCCCCGGCGACAGCGTTAAATGATTGCATTAGGCCGATAATAGTACCCAGAAGCCCGAGAAGCGTCGCAACATTGGCCGCCATGGCGAGGTAATGGACCCTTCTCTCGATCAGAGGGAGAATATCCATGGCTGCTTCGTCCACCGCGTTCTGGACATCCCTTCCCGGGGCCCCGGCATTTTTCAGAGCGGCATCGACCACTCTGGGGATAGGCGTATTATCACAAAGGTTTCGGGCTCCCTCAACGTCCCCCTTGGTGACCAGATCCCGGATCTTGGACATATAGGCATTGTCATCAATCGAGTATCGAAAAGCGAGGTAGTAAGTCCTTTCGATAATAATGGCCGCCGCGAAGATTGAAACGGCGAGGATGGGATACATGAAGGGACCGCCGTCCCTGAACGCCTGAGCGATGAGTGCGATCATTTTAGTCCTCCTTTAAGGGCTTAGGCGTAGTACCGAAAAACGTACGCAACCGGATATCGTTTTTTATTTTTATCGGGTCTGTCTCCCGGATGGCCTCATCTTTGAAACTTCTCTCAAGGGGGACATGAAGAAAAACGATCCTTGTCCTGGGGATGATATAGGTGACCTCAGGATGTTCAAGGACACCAATGATCTCCGTCTCCTCCATTCGGATAAAGGATTGTTTCCTCTCCTCTGCTTCCACAGGAAGATGGATAGATAATATCAGTAAAACTATGAACATTCCAAAGGCCTTCCTGATCCTCATGGGGATACGACCTCCTCGGGCTTCTCCACTGTCCGGAGACCGGAAAGATAACCGATCCAACCCTTGATTCGCAGAGATTCGGCTCCTTCCAGTTCTATGAATTTTTTGTAGTTGTCCAGCGCAGGTTCCGGTCTGCCCAGGTACAGTTCATTGAGAACACCGCGGTTCAGATACAGATCCGGAGCCCCGGTTGCAGCAATACCCTCACTGTAGACAGCCTCAGCTTCCTTGAATCGGCCCTGACGCCGTAAGGTCAGACCAAGATTAAGATAACCTTCATAATACCCGGGATATTTTCCTGTAAAATCACGTAAATTCCCCTCAGCCGCACTCAGATCCCCTCTCTGAAGATTGAGGATACCCAGCAGGAGCAGGCTCTCGGGTCCTGTAGATCCTTTGGCGAAAGCTGACTCTATGTCCGTTCCAGCAAGGTCCGGGTGACCTTCTTTCAGTTGGATCATCGCGCGTGTTTCAAAAATCCCCGGGTCGCTCGCAGCGGAGTATTCAAGCAGATCCAGTGCTTCAGACGTTATCCCGGACATATCCAGGACAACGGCCAGGTTGTTCCGGGCGATCACATCCTCAGGATGGTTTTTCACTGCTTCCTGAAGGATGCTCCGGGCGATGTCCGGCTGCCGGTTTTTGATCTTGATATACGCCAATCGGTTGGCTGCCTCTATATCTCCCGAACTTTTCCAGGCTTTTTCATAATAATCCTCCATCTCGGCGAGGTTGCCTTTGCGGCCAGCCACGTCACCAAGGCCGAGCAGCGCGGTGGAATGATCGGCATCCAGTTCCAGGGCTCGGTTGAAGGCTGACGTCGAGGTCGGCAGATCATCTTCGGCCAGACTTGCGAGGCCCAGCAAAACCCAGGGATAGGGATGCCCGGGAAGGATCTCGGTTAGTTCTCGGGCCCGTGCAACAGTTGGCTCAGTGCTTCTGAGCCTGTCCCTGAGAGCGGCAGCTTCCTCGGCTGGATAAGGCGGTGGCGTGACAACCTCAACCGTTGTGCCAATGGAACTTGCAGTGGTCTTCTGTTCAACAGGGCTTTCCCCGGGAGCAGTAGCACATCCCCATGATAACAAAAACGCGACACAGATCCAGGTAGTGAACCTGAAGACGCCTGTCATGGGGAAACCTCCCTGTCTTTCTCCGGGTTGTCAAGCGCCGCGGAAATGCTCTCGAGGTCAGGGAGGGGAGGCAGAGAGAGAGATGGCGGCTCCATGTTTGTCAGAGGATAAGCGATCTTTTCCTCCCGGTTGTAGGCCCATGGAGCGAGCTCAGCCAGCCGTTGATAGCTTTTCTCGATCCACGGATTCAGAATGCCCAGTTCTATGGCTCTTTCCATGTTGACGCGATAAGCATGAAGGGCTTTTTCCTCGAAAGGATAAGCCATCTCCTGGAGGAGGAGTTCGTACTCTTCCAGTTCTTCAGGTGAGAGAGTCTCGGGCCGTGCTGATTGGAGGATCCCGTCCTTGAACTGTTCCAGGGCGCTGCCGATGAAATAATTGGAGGCAGTGCTGATATCAGCTATTCGGTAATTGCCCGCGGTGACAAAGTTCCGGATGGCCTTCTGAAGAAGCTCACGCTTTACGACAACTGTTTCCTCGACAGGTGGTGCGATATCCACTTGAAGGAAGCGTGCGTAAGACTCCTCCGCTATCCGAAGTTGGGCTCTGGCGGCGTTCTCAACAAGGGGAGGAGTTGAGGATTTTTCACTCCCCAATCTGATAACCTGCAGGTAACTGCTGGAAGCCGCCTGCCATAGACCGGCCGCCTCTTGATCATTCCCCAGGAGGAAGATCTGGCGGGATCTCTGCTCAACGGGGTCGGGGAATTCCCTGATGACGGTTTCTCTGACTGCAGCGGACCTTTCATATGCTTTCCCGGAACTGTAAAGGTCGGCTGATTTAATAAGGGCTGTCAGCCGTTCCTCACCAGTAGACCGGTTGGCAAGGGCAAGACTGTCATCAGCCGCCCGCACCGGGTTGCCCACGGCCTCAAGGATCTGTACGGACAGGAGAAGCGCCTCCGAGGCGAGATCCGATTCCTCATAAATAAACGCAAGTTCCTCAAAAAGGTCCGTGGCCTTCATCTCCAGACCCATCTTTCGATACAACTGACCCGCGTTGTACAGGGAAACCTGTGATACATCGGCATCAGGAAACATTCTGTAGATTGTTTCGAATCGCCGGGCCGCAAGGGTGGATTTTCTCTGGCGGCTGAGCTCCTCGGCGTATTTGAAAAGAGAATAGACATGGAGTCTTTTTGCTTCATCTCCCTCCTCTGTGTTAACCGACTTTCTCCAGGCTTCCCGGAACCAGGCCGCCGCCTGTTTGAAATTGTCCTCCTGGAAGAAGGTCCGGCCCATGAGGAACCGTGCCCGCTCGGTTTCCCGGCTCGATGGATAATTCCGTATCAGCCTCGAAAAGTAGGTTCTGGCATCCGAGTGACGCCCATGATTGACAAGGATCTCACCCATAACAAGAACGGCCCTGGGCGTAGCCGGATCTTCGGGGGCTACCTGTTCCAGTATTCCGACAGTCCTGGTGAGAAGATCAACATCCATCTCTCCGGTCCCCTCGAAGATCTCGATCTGGAAATCCGTGGACCTGAGAGATGCCTGTGCTGTGTGTTCAAGGCACTTGTTGCGGCCGGCAAGGCTGTTGAGCGTTTCGGCAGCATCCGGATAAAGTTTCAGATCAGCCTGTGTAAGACCCTTCAAAAACAGGACTTGACACGGAAGGGTGCCTTCTGACAGCCGGGAATACAGCGCGAGATCTGATAACGCTATTTCCAGTTCATTCTCAGTCCC
>QIEJ01000074.1 GCA_003228585.1 Pseudomonadota bacterium | reverse complement strand
GCCGATTCGGTGATTCTTAGCGCCGCTGCGATATCACAAACACACATTTCACCGGATTCGAGTGCGCGAAGTATGTTGAGCCGAGTCGGGTCCCCGAATGCCTTAAAGAAGCGGGACAGTCGTTCCACATCTGCAGGATCAAGGGCTGCTGCCTTGGCAATTTTGATCCTGTCCATATGAACGATTCGAGTGTCGCAGCGGTCTTCCCGATCATTACGCATGGTAATCTCCAAAGCCGTCACTATCTGACTATGTGCTCATATAATAAAATGGGTGCTTTGTCAACGTCTTTTCCCTGCACAGTGACAAAATGCCCGGCTTGCCTGGAAGGCCCCTATGCTATAATAATTTTTGTTATCCTTTCGTGTTTCCAGAATGATGTAAGGAATTTCGATTTGAAAATCTCCACGAGGCTATATCTCTACATTTTTACAATGTTCCTTCTCGCTTCGTTTTCATTGGCCTACTGGTCCGTCCAGGAGGAGCGGACCCATCTTCGACACGAAGTCAGTTCCAAGACATGGGCTATGGCGTTGATCCTCTCTTCAGCCCTGGAAACATATCAGGAGTTGGATACTTCTAAAGATAGAGCCAGCTATATCCGCTCGGTTATTCCAGTTGACATCAGAGACCAGGTTTTCGTGAATCTTTATGGGCCTGGCGGTGAACACCTTGATTCTCCCTCGGGCCTTTTCACCCATCTTCACCGGGCCAGGGACAGAATCGATATCGAAAACCTGAAACATTCTGGAAATGAGACAACTTATAACATCAGAGATGAGCAATATATCTCAGTTATGGCACCGTTCAGAAACCAGGATGGTTCAGTCAGTGGGGCCGTAGAAGTGGTCCTCCCCATGAAACATTCCCAGGAAATCCTCACAGGGGTTGTCCAGCGTTTTCTGAAATTTATCATCATAATTGCTGTCTTACTGGCCTTCCTTGTCTGGTTGATCACCCGGTGGGGCATATCTCACCCCATCACAAGTCTCATGGAGGCATCAAAGACTCTGGGAAAAGGGAGCCTGAGACTGCGCCTGGAAAAAACAAATGTCAAAGAGTTGGATGAACTCATCGAAGAGTTCAACAGGATGGCGGAGAATCTGGAACAACAAACAAGAGAAACCGAGAAATTCCATCAGGAAAAAATCCAGCTTGAGCGCAATCTCAAGCACACGGAGAAACTCGCAGCCATCGGGCAGCTTACTTCCGGTCTGGCACACGAGATCGGCACACCTCTGAATGTTATCCAGGGGCGCGCGGAGAATCTTCTTGGGAAGATGGACGTAAACAACAAGGAAAAAAAGCAGCTGATGTTGATCATCGAGCAAACAGAGAGAATAACAGAGACAATTCAACAACTTCTTTCCTATTCGAGGAAACCTCGCGGGGTTTTCCGTAGAGTTGATCTGACCAGGATTATCCTTGAGGCATTTTCTTTCAGCAAGCTCAAGCTGACCGATGAACAGATCAGTGTGAATCTGGAGCTGGAGCTGAACATCAAGGAATTGTTCGGCGATGAGGAGAGCCTGAAACAGTTGTTCGTCAACCTGCTTCTGAATTCCTTCCACGCCATGAAAAACAGGGGGACGATATGGATAAAAACAGATAAAGATGACCGGTCCGATCAGGATGCGGTCCTCATCCAGTTTGAAGACGATGGCCCGGGCATACCTCCACAGGACAGATCGAGGATCACCGATCCTTTCTTCACCACAAAGGATGTGGGGGAAGGCACTGGACTTGGGCTCTATATCGTGTCGAATATCGTCGAGGAGCATGACGGTACAATGGAATCCGGGGACTCAACCAGCGGAGGGGCCCGAATCACAATATCCATACCGGCCTTCCGGAAGAACGGTAAAAGTGATGTCATTGTACTCAATGAAAGGGTAAAAGGGTCTTAATGAGTCACCATCAAGAGCTTAAGATTCTCGTTGTAGAAGACGACCAGGCGATGAGGGATTTTCTGTTTGAGATCCTTGAGGCCCAGGGATATGCGGTTACAACGGCAGCTAACGGGCGAGAGGCCCTCCAGACCCTGGAAAAATCAACTCCTCATCTCATTATTACCGATCTGCGGATGCCGGAGCTTGATGGCATCTCTCTGCTGGGCCGCATAAAAAGCCAACCTGACACTACTCCATTCATTATCCTGATAACAGCTTTCGGAAACGTCCAGGAAGCGATACAGCTCATCGACCAGGGAGCCTATGATTATATTATTAAACCCTTCAAGACAGATCAGCTTCTGATCTCTGTGAAAAAGGTAGTCAGAGAGTTGGCAATGCGTCGGCGGATTCGGTACCTCGAGGAAATGACGATCAAACGGTACCAGCTTCAGAAACTGGTCTCGAAAAATCCGGGCATGATAAAAATTCTCAAGTTTGCGGAGAAGATCACCGACTCCGGTGGAAATATCATCATTCATGGAGAAACGGGCACAGGGAAGGAAGTCCTCGCAAAAGCCATCCATTTTGGATCGCACAGGAAAGATCAACCATTCGTTCCTGTCAACTGTGCGGCTTTACCTGAAACGCTGCTTGAATCAGAACTCTTTGGTCACGTTCGCGGTGCCTTCACCGATGCAAAGAACGACAAGACAGGGCTTTTTATCGAAGCTGATGGCGGCACCATTCTTCTCGATGAGATCACGGAGATGTCCTCCAACCTTCAGGCGAAGCTACTCAGGTCCCTGCAGGACAAAACAATCAGACCGTTGGGCAGCAATAAAGAAATACCTTTTGATGTCAGGGTAATCGCCACGACCAACAGGAACCTGCAGGAGGAGATTGCTGAAGGCAGCTTCAGGGAAGACCTGTTTTTTCGGATAAACGTCTTCAGGATCGAGATCCCGCCGCTAAGGGAACGCCGTGAGGATATCCCTTTCCTGATCCTGGAATTCCTTCAGGCTCAAAGCAAAGAGGGCCAGATTCTGGAAATCTCCTCAGAAGTACTGGGGCTCTTCATGAACTATCCCTGGCCAGGCAATATTCGGGAACTTGAGAATGTGATTGAACGAAGCGGCTTTCTGGCTGAAGATGGAATCGTCAGGATGAAGGACCTCCCGGATGAGATAACGCTTGAGGCCCGCAACCCCTTCTTTACGCTCGATTCAAGCATGACCCTGGAGGAACTCGAAAGCAGGTACATAGCGCATATCTATGACAAGTGCGGCAGGAACAAAAAAAGGACCGCTGAGATTCTCGGTATCGATAGAAAGACGGTCCAGAGACGCCTCAAAGCAACACCCGATGAGTGAGACAATTTGTCCCACTGTGTCCCAATTTTCCTCAGTAATTACCCCGCCTGTTCTTTGAATCATCCTGCGATTCAAATGCAATTCCGCAGCTTTTTCAGGCAGTTGATCTGTTGAGGTGCTTGGAGCTTGACCATGGCACGATCGTTGCTCTATATGTTTGGTTTGCAGAATGACTGCCGCGCGATCAGGTAATCTGGCGCTCATGCCGGACAGCCTGCTAGTCCAGGAAGAATCAGGAAACACGGGAGGGCAACGGAAATATGGGGAAATTGAAATCAAGAACGATTGCCGCGGTGCTCATTGTCGGTATCGCTGTTTCATACCTCATGTACCAGGGCGTGTCCGATACCGGGGTCTACTACCGGACAATAACGGAAGTAATGGCAGACAACGGGGAATTCACCGACAGGAATATCAGGCTTAGCGGTAAGGTCGTAGAGGGGAGCATTGAATACAACCAGCGTGATCTTGCCCTGAGTTTCACCCTTTGTGATCTGGAGGACGAAACCAAAACCATGGCCGCCATATATAACGGAGTCGTTCCGGATGCTTTCAAGGATGGCGTAGAAGTGATCCTCGAGGGTTTCTATATCCGGGATAAAAATACTTTCAGTGCAGTGACACTCCTCGCGAAATGCCCTTCAAAATACGTTTCAGAGGACTCTTCAACCTGATCTAACGGAGAACCTGATGGCAGCATTCGGTAGTTTATCTCAGATCCTGGCATTTTCATTTTCCATTCTGGCAACGATCCTCATCCTGGTCGGCGTTCACAGGAACGACCTCAGGTTCATCCAGGGCGGCAGACGAGCGCTTTTCTCCCTGGCGTTTTTTACCACGTCAGCTTCCGTTGCCCTCGCATATTTGTTTGTTACCAACGATTTCAGAGTAGGTTATGTGGCCTCTTATTCAGACAGAGCCCTTCCTATCTTCTACAAGATCACCGCGTTCTGGGCTGGACAGAAAGGATCACTACTGCTCTGGGCGTGGGTATTGAGCATTTTCACTATTATCGTAGCGTACAATACCCGAGACGAACTTGAAAACAGGACAACGCCCTATATCTACCTCGTTTTGTCGGGGACGCTGACCTTCTTCCTCTATCTTCTGGTGGTCGTGACCAGCCCGTTCTCCCTGCTCCCGATGGCCCCTCCTGACGGTCAGGGACTTAACCCCATGCTTCAAAATCCCGGAATGATCTTCCATCCACCGACACTGTTCCTGGGTTACATCGGATTCACGATTCCCTTCGCGTACGCAATCGCGGCGTTGTTAACCGGTGAACTTGATGAATCGTGGCTGAAAAAAACCAGGCGGTGGAACGTACTTTCATGGGTTTTCTTATCCATCGGGATTATTCTCGGCGGACAATGGGCGTATGTCGAGTTGGGATGGGGTGGGTACTGGGCCTGGGATCCGGTGGAGAACGCCTCGTTCATACCCTGGCTCGTCGCGACCGCTTTTATTCACAGCGCGATCATCCAGGAAAGAAGAAACATCATGAAGGTGTGGAACATGTTCCTCATTGTTCTGACCTACACGCTTTGCCTCTTCGGAACCTATATCGTCCGAAGCGGAATACTCCAGTCGGTCCACGATTTCGGGGCCACCGGTCTGGGAGGGTACTTTCTGCTCTTCATGGTCACGGTCTTCCTCGGAAGCATTTACCTGATTGCCGAAAGCTATGAGGAACTGCGATCGGAGCAGGACCTGGAATCCTATCTCTCCCGTGAGGCCACATTTCTGCTCAACAACGTCATCTTTCTTGCGCTCGCGTTCTCGACACTGTTCGGGACCGTGTTTCCACTGATCTCGGAAGCGTTCACGGGAAACAAGATCACCGTCAGCCAGCCTTACTTTAACCAGGTGAACACTCCAATTTTCCTTCTTCTGCTTTTCGTCACAGGAATCTGCCCGCTCATCGGGTGGCGGAAGGCATCCACCGACAATCTGAAGAAGAATTTTTTGCTCCCGACCTTAACAACTCTTGCTGGTGCCACCCTCCTCCTGATCTTTGGTGTGAGGAAAGTCTACCCTCTGATTTCATTTTCACTCTCGATCTTCGTGATTGCCACCATCGCCATTGAATTCTGGAGAGGGACAAGAGCGCGGAAGAGGATCACAGGAGAACCGACCTACCTCGCATTTCCCAATCTTATCTGGAAAATGCGGAGGAGATACGGAGGGTTCATCGCACATCTCGGGGTTGTCATAATCTTTATCGGCATCACCGGTTCGAGTGCCTTCAAAGTGGAGGAGCAGGCCACCCTTGCCCGTGGGCAAAGCATGGAAGTGGGCGCCTACACACTTCGGTACGATGAGATGAAACGATACAAACTCTACAACAGGGATATTTATGCCGCACAGTTAGCCGTCTTCAAGAACGGAAGTCCAAGAGGCACGATTTCAGCAGAAAAGCGATTCTATTCCAAAGCTGACCAGGCAACGACAGAAGTAAGCATTTTATCCACACCCCTTGAAGATTTATATGTGACCATGCCGGCCTACTCCAAGAATTATGATGTCACGTTAAAAGTGTCCGTTAATCCCCTCATGATGTGGCTATGGATCGGAGGATTCATCATGTTGGCCGGTGGCGTTATAAGCATCGTCCCGGGCCGAAGCAGAGGAGTAACTTCATGAAAGAACCATGGTCCAAAAATTCCGTTCTCATCTTCCTGATAACCTTCATGCTCCTCCTCACCGCTTCATATGGCTATGCCTTGAACCGTTCCGAAATTGAAAGTGAACTCATGTGCAACTGCGGCTGCGGGGATGTCCTGGTGAACTGTACCTGCGGTGAATCAGAAGAGCTGAGAGGCATCATCGGTAATATGATCGACGAAGGGAAATCCAAGGATGAGATCATCGATGCCTTTGTCGCCCGATTCGGTGATGTCATTCTGTCGGCACCACCCAAGAGGGGGTTCAACCTCATCGCCTACATAATGCCTTTTGTCGGCCTGCTCCTGGGCATTACCATACTCATCTGGTTCGTTTCCAAATGGAAACGTGTCGCAGCCGCTACAGCCTCCCCGGATGGTCAGACACCGGAACTGGATCCGGAAATGGAGGAACGCATCAAGGGTGAGCTGGATCATATGGAGGAGGATCAATAAATGGTTGCGGTTTTCTCGATCATTCTGTTTCTGGTATCGTTAGGCTACGTTCTCTGGCCCCTCAGACAGGAACGCAGGGAATGGGCCGGCGAGGTAAAAATACTGGACAAGGAGAAGCGGGTTCTCGATCGTGAAAAGAGAGTCTACCTGAAGGCGCTGAAGGACATCGAATTTGAACATGCCTCCGACAAGATGAACCTCCATGACTTCTCCAATCTCTCCAGGCATTACCAGCAGAAGGTTGCCGAGATTCTTGCAAAACTGGAGGATCTGGACGATGAGGATCTGGACGATGATGACGATGAGGAATAGGGATCCCTCCTGATGGCGGCAGGTGACAAACAACCCGTTGTTCGGGTCGAGGGACTCACAATGGAGTTTCATGGGATTAAAGCCCTTGACGATGTGGGATTTTGCCTGGGCCGGGGGGAGTTTTTAAGTCTCTTCGGTCCCAACGGCGCCGGCAAAACAACCCTCCTGAAAATCCTGGGTTTCCTTCTCAAACCTACGGCAGGTCATGTGTGGATGAACGGACAAGAACCGGACACTCGAAATGGCAATGCAAGAAAAGAGATAGGGCTCGTCTCTCACAATTCCCTCCTCTACGATGATCTCACAGTAATGGAGAACCTGGAATTTTATGCCTCTCTGTACGGGATTGTGAATCCTGGCGAACGTATAGAAGCACTTTTAGGCAGGGTTGTCTTATATCGGCAGCGACACCTGATGGTAAAAATTTTATCGAGGGGCATGCAACAAAGATTGAGTATCGCCCGATCACTGCTCAATGAGCCTTCTCTTCTTCTGCTCGATGAGCCCTACGGGGGACTCGATCCGTCAGCATCTGCGATGCTGACTTCCCACCTGAAGGAACTGCGTGACCAGGCAAGAACGATCATCATGGTTACCCATGATCTGACCCGAGGGCTGGAGGTTGCTTCAAAGGTTGGCATCCTGTCCAGGGGAAAGCTGGTTTTTCTCCAGAATACCGACGGAATCAACCCTGAGAATCTTTCTGATCATTATCATAGACATCTGGAAGTTCATTAACTCATGGGCGCCTTCGTTGGTTTGATCAAAAAAGATCTGACTGTAGCGCTGAGAAGGAAAGAGACTTTTGTATCTATGGTCTTCTTTGCTATCCTCATACTGTTCATCATGAACATGGCAATCGGGATGGGCGAGAAAATTTCACCCGACATGGCCGCCGGAATCTTGTGGGTTGCTGTTCTTTTTTCGTCGATATCCGGGCTTGGAAGTACCTTTTCCATGGAAAAAACGAACCGCTGTATTGATGGTCTTCTCATCTCCCCTGTCCACTCAGCCACCGTTTTTTTGGCAAAGATGACCGTTAACCTGGCCTTTTTGTCACTTGCTGAGATGATCATCGTTCCACTGTTTCTGGTCCTGTATGGAAACCATGTTCAATCGTTGCATCTGTCCTTACTGCTGATAATCCTGCTTTTGAACCTGGGGTTAACATCCATTGGAACGCTGATCTCCGGCATCACGGCAGGATCGAGAAGAAATGATGTCCTGCTTCCCATCCTGCTCTTTCCAGTCATCACTCCACTGATAGCTTTTACGATCAAGGCAACCGGTGCTCTTTTCGCCGGCGCTCCATTCCAGGAATATGCCCCATGGCTGAAGTTGACAGCGGCTTTCGCCCTTATCTTTTCGACTGCCGGGTATTTTCTTTTTGAACACGTCTTAAGGGAGAACTGATTTGTCCAGGATCAGACCCATTGGTCTTTTATCCAGTGTTTCCATAGCCTTGTTTGCCTTGTCCATCTACTATGTCCTGTTGGTCGTTCCCGTCGAGAGAGAGATGGGGATTGTTCAGAAAATCTTTTACCTTCATGTTCCCATGGCTATTACCGGGTTTATCTTCTTTTTTCTTGCCTTTCTTTTCTCCATTTTCTACCTCAAGCGGCAAAATAGAAAATGGGATATTTTTGCTGCCTCCTCAGTCGAGATAGGGCTTCTCCTGACGACCCTTGTCCTGATTACCGGGTCCATATGGGCCAGACCCATATGGAATACCTGGTGGACCTGGGATCCAAGGCTGACTGCTACTTTCATCCTCTGGCTGATATATTCCGCATACCTTATTCTCCGCCTTTCTGTAGATAATGAAGGGAAAAGAGCCGTTTTCTGCGCCGTTATGGCGATCGTTGGGTTCGTGGATGTTCCGATTGTGTTTCTGTCGGCCCGGATCTGGCGATCTATCCATCCTGTTGTGGTGAAAACAAGATCCATTGCAATTGAACCGAAAATGGGGATCGCCCTTCTACTCTTTATGGCTGCCTTTATCTCATTGGGAGCCATTCTTTTATGGCTCCGAACGAGCCTCTCAATCTTTGAAGGAAAACTCCTCAGTCTTGAAAAACAAGGAGGTAATTGATGAAAAACATAGGCTATCTCGCTGCCGGATATATGGTCGTCTGGAGTGGATTACTCCTGTACCTCTGGAGGCTGTTGAGCATCCAGAATGGACTCCAAAGACGGTTGGCAGTTCTGGAAGAAGGTGCAGGACCGCAGGCAGGAGACAATGAAGATGATCCTGAATAGAAAAGAAAAGGTTTTTACTACGTTTCTCTGGATAACGCTTGCGGGGATTGCCGTTTTAGTGCTGTTCAGCGCCGGGAAAAAGTCTCGCGACAAGAAATTTGAGACGCTGTCAGGCGGGAACAGTCCTGCATCTGCGTTCCAGCAGTCGTCCTCAAATCAGGCCAAGATCGATGCGTTCAAGAATACATTGACCCGGAACCCGGATGATTTCAATGCGTTAGTGGGACTCGGAGACCTTTACTTCGATATGAAATTGGCGGATGAAGCTATTGAGCTTTTCGAACGGGCCGAGAAACTCAGACCAGACAACACCCATGTCCTGAATGATCTGGGGTCACTTTACAGTCAGTTGGGGGATTCTGACAGGTCTATCGCTAAATTCCAGGCTGCCTACGACATTAATCCGTCACATCTGACCAGCTTGTTCAATGTCGGGTTAGTTTACATGCACAACAAACAGGACAATGAGAAGGCTTTAGAGGTATTCCGGGAAATTCTTTCCAAAAACCCCAATGAAAAGCTCCGGCAGGCGGTTCTGGAAGAAATGGGAAAGATCAGTTCCGGGCGGCAATAGCCGCCACTCACAGTCAAGGAGCCATCTTGTGGCAATTGAGAATGAGTTTGTCAGGAGAAGTGTAGAACATGTATCTGCCGGCCGATTAGCGGTGCTGCTGCTTATAATGGGGATTTTCACCAGTTGGCCAGCTATTTCATTTGCAGCGCAGATTGAAGTCGGAAGCGAAGCTCCCGCTTTTACCGCAGTCGATCTTGAAGGCTCAACAAGATCCCTTCAGGAAGCCCTTGATAACGGTATCGTCCTGCTCGACTTCTGGTCCATCTATTGCGTCGCCTGTATGCAGGAAATGCCCGAAATCATCGAACTCCACAATAAATACAAAGATAAGGGCCTGACCGTTATCGGCATCAATCTGGATTCGTTCGGGGTCAGAAGGGTTAAGCGGTTTATTAAGGGACTGGAGTATGTTATACCCTTCCCGGTCATCATAGACCTAAAACGTGACATTGCCGGATCCTATAATATCAGCATGCTTCCTACGACCATTCTCATTGGAAAAGACGGAAAGGTTTTTTACCACCATATTGGTTATCAGCCTGGAGATGAGGACAAGTTCGAGGAACTTGTGAAGGAGCTTTTGCAATAAGCCTGTTGCGTTCCGCTGATTACATTCCCGCTCTTTGCCCGATCTGTTGATTTCACCAAAACCCCGGATCCAGGATCTAAAATCCAACATGTTACAAAAGCTTACCAAACCAGTGCAGCTTTGGCACGGAATGAAACAGGCGGCTGCGGGAAAAGAGGAGAGGGGGTCCTCCCAGGCCGTGTTAAGCTCCACACAGGCTGGTTGAGAGAGATCAGAAATTCCTTCATAATTGCAGCGTGCTTCAAAGACTCGGAGCAGATACGCTGCAATTATTTATTTGAAGGGCCAATCACCGGGTTTTTCCCTGAGACACGTGTAGCCGACTACCTGTATGTTACACACAGGGTTCTATCCCACGGTCAAACAATTCGAAAGGATTTCGGATAATGGATGAAACCGGACCTGCCGTGCCGGACCCCGGCAGCAGGAAGGGATCCTTTATGAAACACCTGGTAGTGGGGCTTGTGATCGCTCTGGCTTTCCTCATTGCTTACCTGGTTCTAAAGCGGGCCGGTGTCATCGAGATCATCATGGATGCCGAGCTGCTTCACGAATACGTAAAAAGAGCGGGTGTCTATGGTCCCCTTCTCGTCATGGCGCTTATGGCCGGCGCCATCGTTGCCAATCCGATCCCAAGCGCTCCTATTGCCCTGGCGGCTGGGCTCGCCTACGGTCACTTATGGGGAGGCCTGTATGTGGTGATTGGGGCCGTGACAGGCGCCATGATCGCTTTTACCATCGCCCGTCTGGTAGGATATGAGATCCTTTTCAGGTGGTTCGGTGAAAAGCTGAAGGTCGGTCTTCTCGGATCCCAGAACGCCCTGACCGCCATCGTTTTTGTCTCCCGATTGCTGCCTTTTATCTCCTTTGACATCGTAAGCTACGCGGCGGGGCTGACGGAAATTACCTGGTGGAGGTTCACTCTGGCGACAACCGCCGGAATCATCCCGACAAGTTTTCTCCTGGCCCACTTCGGAAGTGAGATGGCGACAGGTGACGCCCGGAGAATAGCTGTGAGCGTCCTCGCTCTCGGCACCCTGACGCTCATACCCATTCTGGCACAGGTTCTCTGGAGCCATTATAAAAGAGTGCACAGGAATAATCAGGATTCTGATTCCCCTTAAAAGCGTCTTGTTGTTTGAATGGGGGGGGAACCACACAAGAAAACGGCCCACGAGAATCGTGGGCCGTTTAGTTTGTTTTTGCTGGTTCGATCAGTGGGGATTCAGTGGGATGATGTTCCGGTTTTCTGCTTCATCTTGTCTGTAACTGGAGGTTTGCAGCAATCTGCCGGGTCTTTCGGGTTGCTCGCGACCGAATCCTCCTTCAGTTCCTCGCGCACTCTCCTGGCGTTATTTTTCAGCCGTTTCCAGAATCCGCCTTCCTTGATATCATCCTTCCGGGTCTCCATGA